>JANMTN010000030.1:0-16492 GCA_031390685.1 Desulfobulbaceae bacterium | reverse complement strand
AGTTTCAATACGATTGCGGGTGTCTGGCTTGACCCGTACTGTCAGACTAGCGGCTTTGTTCATAATAATTCCTCCGAATATGAAAGTTTGATTACATTGTAATACAATGCACTGTGATGGTCAAGGGAGATGATAGAGATGCTGAGGGCAAACTTGCGGAGCACAGGCCGAACCCATTTTTTTTAGACAATAGCGGAGATGCGGAATTCCGGTTTTTGCCGGTATGATGACTTTTTGCGAGACCATCAGCTTTATTTTAACTGGATTATCTGATTCAGGCGCTCGCACACATCAACGAAATGTGTATTTAGTAACTTTTTGAGCGGATGCGGTTTTGCCTTGCGCACTCGCCAGTCGAATGATTTTGGCTGATGGCAGGGTACGTAACTGGTTTTCCCCGCCTTACTTTGACCCTTGACCTTCCCGATGGCAACGGCAAAGGGGTTGTCACTATTGTATTCTGCTGTGGTCATGGGCAGACCGATGACCAGAGATGTTTTGTTGTTGAAGTTACTCGGAGAAAGCACCAGAAATGGGTGCACATCACGCATTTCCTGACCTGCCTGGGGATTACAATCAATCCAGATAACATCCTGGCGATCCGGCACCCACGGGCTGTCTTTGTCTTTGGTACTTTTGCTTGCCGTTACCATTGTTCAGCCCCAACAGCCTGGCTCTGCATGAGCTCGCCTCCATGTTTTGCCGGGTTAAATCCGGCCAGGCGTTGTTCCAGGGTTAGAGTGGCATCCTCTACAGGCCGAATCACAATCGTCCCGTTTTCCACGGAAATGTGTACACGTTGATCGACATGTAAATGTACTGCGCGAGCCACTGCTACAGGTAGACGAATGCCCAAATTATTTCCCCACTGTTTGATGTCCTGCATGACTTCTGTCATCATAACCTCCTTAGTTTGACTGTTTACGTTTCGTTTACGCATGATGTTTATACATAGTTTAAACAAAAGGTGCTGGTTCGTCAATAAGGAAGGGGCGCAATACTTGATGTCTGGATGTTGGAAAAATCTTGAAAAATTAGGGACGCTTTCTTAGAGCTTGTCCGTAAATAAATCTTTGGTGCTCGCATCCGGCTTTTGGCCGTCTTTGACCGCTCTTCAATCGCAAAATCCTCGCCGTAGCGCTGCTACGGCTGCGGTTTCACTCAATCGTCTCGGCCAAATTCGTCTCAAAATCCGGAGCGATCCCTGAAAAGCTTATTTACGGACAAGCTCTTAATCTACCGATTTTGCTTCGGAGATGATCGTTTTTATTTGACTCTTTAAGCGAGGCAAGTCTTCTTGGATTGTTCGCCACAAGACATCAATATCAACGCCAAAATATTCATGAACAAGGAGGTTTCTCATGCCTTTCATTTGCAGCCAGGGAATTTTTGTGTATTTCTCCTGAATTGAGGGTGGGATATGATTTGCTGCCTCACCGATGATTTCAAGATTGCGAATGACGGCATCAATTGTTTTCCTATCTTTTGTCCAGGATGTAAAATCAAGATCGATGACATACTCTTCGATGAGTTCTAAAGCCTCATTAATATCTTATAGTCGGAATTCCCAGTTTCTAGGCGACACGAATTGCCTCCTGCAGAATTTCGGTTTTTAATTGTTTTTTTAAAGCACCTTCGGTAACAAGATCCACCGGTTTTCCCATAATAGCTTCTAGATACTGCTTTAATCTGAGAAAATCAAAGATTCCTGGTGTCTTGTAGTATCGGACAAGGATGTCAATATCACTGTCAGGCCCGGCAGTACCTCTGCTTACTGAACCAAAAATTGATAAAGATTCGACGTGAAACCGCTCGTATATTTCGTTTTTATGGGATTGTAGAACTCCTCGTAAGTGATCATCAATTTTTTCCATGATTGGTTAACCTTTTGTCGAGTAAGAAATTTTGAAAAAAAGGGTGGATAGAGGGTGGATAGGGTCAAGCCTTGCAATGTTGTTTTTTCTGGTTCTCATGTGGTGATGGGAACTATATAAAAGTGAGTTCAGGTAGCATCCCAGAGGCGTAACCCTGGAATGTTCAGGAAATATTTGCCACGGGTAACCAGCACTGCCCCGTATTCAAGGGCGTGGGCAACAATCCAGACGTCATTGACAGGGATGGGGTGGCCTGCCTGTATAAGTGTGTCTTTTACCATTCCAAACAGTTCAGCTGTTTCAATCGAGGCATTCAAGGTGATAACTGATGTTTTTTTGAGGAAAGTGTCAAGAATGTTTCTGTTCTCTTTTTCACGGGTTCTACCTTTGAATCCGGCATATAATTCCCCAAGGACAAAGATCGACATAAAGGTAATCTTAGCCTCGGTCAGAGCCTGAAGGACTTCTTGATCTCCGGCGAGATAGGCAGCATAACAGTTGGTGTCCAGAATAATTTTATTCATTCCTCGTCCCTGGGGTCAGTAATGGCAAATTCTTGAGTATGGCGAGTGAATTCCTCCAGATCTTCCGACGACCAGATTCCACTGAGGTCTGCAAAATCATGCTGATTTTTTTTGATGTCCTGGGAAATGCCAAGTGATTCCGCCAGGAGTTGTTTAATAGTTTTGTTGAGGCTGATTCCCTGTTGGCGCGCCTTTTCCCTGATAAGGCTGTCTATCGGGTCTTCGAGCCCATGGATTGTTATTGATGTCATATCGGCGGCTCCTGTTTTCCTTTTTGAACCATATAGTTTTGTATATGGTTCATTATAGTTCCGGGTAGTCTGGCAGTCAAGATGAATTGAAATTATGAAGATTTCGGAGACGTACTCTATTATGACGATTCCTTGGCGTATATCAGCGGCAGAGGGCAATGGCGGTGAGGAGTGTATAGATGCCCAGCCAGATTACGATAAAGGTGCGGAGCTGGGGGTAGTATCTGTTGTTTTTTTGCAGGAAGAACAGGGCAAGGAGCAGGGCGCCGGGAATGATAACTCCGGCCAGCAGGGGGGGCAGGAACCGGAGCAGTTCCTGGAGACCGAGAAAAAACCAGGGGCCGTTGATATGAAAAACCCCCAGCCTTTCCGGTTCAAAAGGGGCGGTCGGCAGCAGACAGCACAGAAGGATGAGGGCGGTCAGCAGGAGATGATGGCGGAACGAGGTGCGGTATTTGCGCAGATGTTCCCAGGCCAGAACCCCCCACACGATCCCCAATCCTAAGACATGATTGATATAGATCCGCTTCATGCCGTCATCGCTAATGGAAAAAAGGAGATCGTTGAGGATGCCGCCCACCCCGGGAATGGCGCTGATGATATTTTCGGCAATCAGGCCGGCGGAGGAGCCGGTGCTGTCTGCCCGCAGGATGTAACCGGTAAAGAGGATGAGCAGGGCCACAGGCAGCGTGGCGATCAGCCTGATCCATTGCCAGCGGCCATAAGTATCTGCCCGGTCCAGGATGGCCCAGAGATGGACCAGCATCAGCAGGAAGAACAGTTGGCTGGAATAGAAATGCAGCGCGCGGAAAGATGCGCCAAAAGGAACAAGCACATCAAGTGAACTCGCCGAATAAAGCGGGGTGGCCGGATTGTACTGAAAGGCCACCAGCACGCCGGAAAGCACCGAAATAAAAAGGGCGATCAGACTCCATTCGCCCCATTTTATGGCGGTTATTTTCTCTTTGAACAGGGTGTTCAGAGGGAGTTTTGCGTGATTGTCAGATGGTGACAATGTATCCCCCTGCGTTATCGAGTTTCTCCACCTTGAAGCGGGGAAGCGGTTTTTTGGCCGGCCCTTGAATGACAGCGCCTTCATGGGTAAAACGGGATTGGTGGCAGGGGCATTCAAGGAACCCTTCTTTTTCCCGATTATTGATCTTGCAGCCGAGATGGGTGCATTTTCTTGATACGGCCCAGGGGCCTTGTTTGCCCTCGAAGAGTATGAAGTCGGGGCCCAGGAAAAAAGCGCCGGGGGCAAGGGTGGCCTTGACCTCAACCTTGCGCGGTTGGGTTGGCACCTTGTAGCCAAGAAAGCGCAGGATCGGATAGCAGAGGGCCAGCAGGCCAGCGACCAGAAAGAAACGCCGCCTGGTTAGTGGCAGCCGGGGGTGAGGTGATATTGCGGGCGGCATGATACGCGGCGTTTCAGGGGCGCTTGCGAAAGGCATCTTGCAGGCTTTTGTTCACGTGGGCTGGAACCAGATCGCTCACGTCTCCGCCATGCCTGGCCGCGTCTTTAATGATGGAAGAGCTGATGAAGATCCAGCGGAAGGCCGGCATCAGAAAAAGGGTGTCCACCTCACGTTCCAGTTTCCGGTTCATCAGCGCCAACTGAAATTCGTAATCAAAATCTGATACCGCCCGCAGCCCGCGAATAATCGCCTTGGCGCCGCGCTGCATCGCGTAGTTGACCAGAAGGCCGGAGACGGCGGCGACTTCGATGCGCGAGTCGTCTGCGGGAAAGCATCGCTTGACCATCTCGATGCGCTCATCGAGCGTGAACAGCGGGGTCTTCCCCGGGTTGATGGCGATGGCAATAACGATGTGGTCAAAGAGATGCAAGGCCCGGTTGATGATATCCAGGTGGCCCATGGTGATGGGATCAAATGTGCCTGGATAGACCGCAAGGGTGGGTGGTTTGACGGATACTTTCTGGGTCATGGCAGTGGGCATCAGGTTGTTTGGTCCAGCAGGGGTTGATAGAACCAGAAACCGGCCTCGCCATATTTGCGCTGGTCCACCATGGTCAGTCTGGTCAGTTGTTCCGGCAGGGTTTCTTTGGCGCGCTCTTCAACGATGAGCAGGGTGTGCTGACGCAGGAGAGAACTGGTGTCAAGGGCGCGCAGAAGCTGAATGGCCAGCCCTTGGGAATAGGGGGGGTCGAGAAAGATCAGATCAAAACCGGGAGGGGACTGGAGTTTTTTTGAAAAAAAAGGCAGGCCCCGCCGCAGGTCGTGTTTGATAAGCGTTACAGGGCTGGACGTATCCGGATGGATACGGTTTGTCTTTGCGTCGTGGGCATCCGGGTCTTGGCTGAGTGCGTTCATGCAGATCTGAATGTTGCGGCTGATGAGATCAAGGGCCTGGGGGTGAAAATCGACAAAACAGACATTCTTTGCCCCACGGCTCAGGGCCTCGATTCCCAGGGCCCCGGTTCCGGCAAAGAGATCAAGAACCGTGGCGCCGGGAACCAGGTCAGCAATGATGTTGAAGAGTGCCTCCCGCGCGCGGTCAGATGTCGGACGAATGCTGTTTTCCCGGGCCGGCGGCGTGAAAAGTTTTCGGCCTTTGCCGCTTCCGCTTATGATCCTCACTTGTTAATGGCGTTGCAGGTTCGCTTGCCTACCTCGCCATCCCCTTGATGACTTCTTATAGAACTGAGAATCTTGCAAAAGTCCATAATGGTTATTTCGAAAGAAGTGAGGAACCTTTTACTGTATTGATTTTTTGAAGATTTATGTCGCTCTTCAACCATCAATGGTCGTCGCCTGTTGGTCGAAATGACAAAACTCTGACTTTTATGATTTCTGCAAGAACCTCGACCCGATTTGTCATTTCGACCAACGGGAGAAATCTTGTTCCGCAGAACTGTCGAACCACTCAGCACTTAAATCTTGCCAGTCAGGATTTATGCTTACAACCAGGCTGTTCTTTTTTTCACGCCGCCACTTCTTGATTTCTTTTTCCCTATATATGGCGGCTGACACATCGCTGGTTTCTTCAAAATATACCAATTTACCGATGTTGTACTTTTTCGTGAATCCATCAATCAACTTGTTCTTGTGCTCGTACAGGCGTCGTATGAGGTTATTTGTAACTCCGACATATATGACGTTGTGATTCCAGTTGGTGAGCAGGTAAACAAAGTATTGTCCTTCATGGGACATAAGATTTCTCCCGTTGGTCGAAATGACAGAGCGGTCGAAATGATTAAATTCAGGCTTATATGGCTTTAATAAGTGGCCAAATTAGCAATTATTTATATCTGGCGATAAAATATTCAGCAATCTGGACGGCATTGAGGGCCGCGCCCTTGAGGATGTTGTCGGATACCACCCACATGTTGATGCCATTGGCAATGGATTCATCCTCGCGGATCCTGCCCACCAGGGTCTCGAATTTCCCCTCACAGTCAATCGCCAAGGGATAACGGTCCAGAGCCGGATCATCAATAAGCTGGACGCCGGGGGCATGGGATAAAAGCTCCCTGACTTCGGCGGCGCTTATCTTCTGACGGGTCTCAATGTTCACGGCCTCGGAATGTCCGTAAATTACCGGCACCCGCACCGCGGTGGCGGTGACGCCGATGGTGTCGTCTTCAAAGATTTTCCTGGTCTCGTTGACCATCTTCATCTCTTCCTTGGTGTAGCCGTTGTCAAGAAAACTGTCAATGTGCGGCAGGCAGTTGAAGGCGATCTGGTGGGGATAAACCTTGTGCTCCATGGGCTTGCCCGCGGCCCAGGCGCGCACCTGGGACGTCAGTTCGTCAATGGCCTCGGCCCCGGTGCCGGAGACGGCCTGATAGGTGGAGATCACCAGGCGCTTGATGCCGACCTTGTCGTAGATCGGTTTCAGGGCCACCAGCATCTGGATGGTGGAGCAGTTGGGGTTGGCGATAATGCCCCGGTTGGTGTAGCGGGCGATGGCATGGGGGTTTACCTCGGGAACCACGAGAGGGATCTCAGGGTCCATGCGGAAGGCGCTGGAGTTGTCGATGACCACGGCGCCGGCGGCAGCGGCAGCGGGGGCGAATTCAAGGGAGCGTGACGCGCCTGCGGAAAAAAGGGCGATGTCAATATCTTTAAAGGCGTCCCTGGAGAGGAGTTGCACGGACAGTTCTTTGCCGGCAAAGGAAATCTTTTTACCGATGGAACGTTCAGAGGCAAGGAGCCTCAGCTCGCCCACGGGAAAATTCCTTCGGCGTAATACGTCAAGCATGGCGCCGCCAACGGCCCCGGTCGCGCCGGCGATGGCAACATTATATTTTTTTTGTGCACTGACCATGTCTCATCTTCCTTGTGGATATTTTGTTATTTTTCGCGTGCCTTGTTTGCAAGGTCTCTGCGCGTGGTTTACGATAAATGATGCTCTGAAGAAACTGGCGGAGCTTTCTTTACTCCGCGAATCCTGGCATAGATGGCCATGCCGGGTCCGGAGGCGATATAGACCAGAAAGACCAGAAAGAGCATGAGCTCTGGTTTGTACATAATCACGACAAAGAGGAGTAACATCCCGACCAGGACCTGAAAGGTTCGGAAGCGACCTGGCTTCGGATTTTTGAAGCTGAGGTACTTGTGGGTGGAGACCATCAGGTAGGAGAGCAGATAGACAAGCAGCAGAAGAGATATATGCTTGACCTCACCGGTGATGCCAAGATAATGACAAAAGAGGACACTGGTGACGATCATGGAAGCGGCGGCAGGGCAAGGCAAGCCAACGAAATCCTTGGTGGCCGATTTCGTATCCTGGGCGTTGAAACGGGCCAGGCGTAACGAGGTCATGGCCACATAGAGAAATGCGGCCAGCCAGCCTAGGCGCCCATAAGGCTGCAAGGCCCAGAGAAAAGCCAGGAGTCCGGGGGCGACGCCAAAGGAGACCATGTCGCACAGTGAATCCAGTTCCACTCCGAATTGACTGGTGGTTCTGGTCATCCGGGCGATCCGGCCGTCAAGGGCGTCAAATATGGCTGCGACCAGTATGGCCCAGGCAGCGAAATAGAAATTACCTTCGACAGAGGCAATCATGGAATAAAATCCACAAAAGAGACTGGCAAGGGTGAACATGCAGGGAAGTGGATAAAACTTTGTACATATTTCTGGTTGATTATCTGGCATGATAGGTTCGCTCCTGTGAGGATGGTGTCAAGGAACTGCTGGGGAAAAGGTGATTGTGCATAGTGGCGCGGGTTCTCTTTTTCCGTTCTGCGTCCTGTTTAGGAACCGTACGAAATAATCTTGAGATGACATCATTCCCTTTTTACAACGGCTCAGGGAAGATAGCCAATTACTGTCTCTCCCGCTTTTACTTTTTGGCCGACTGCAATTTCAAGCTGGGTCTGGGTTGGGATGTAGAGATCAACGCGGGAGCCAAAACGGATCAGGCCGAAACGCTGGCCGCGACGAACCTGATCGTCCACTTCCAGCCAGCAGACAATTCTTCTGGCAATCAGGCCGGCCACCTGGACAAAGGCCAGCCGGTGTCCGCTTGTGCTCCGCAGGATGGTGGCGCAATGTTCATTGTGCATGGCCCCGCGGTCGCTGTCTGCCGAATAAAATTTTCCGGGAGTATAGAGGATCTTCTCCACGGTGCCGTTCACCGGGACCCGATTGACATGAACGTTAAAGACGTTCATGAAGATGGAAACCTTTGTTACCTGGCCCAGGAGATACTGGTCATCAATGATTTTTTCAATGAGGATGACCTTGCCATCGGCCGGAGAGATCAAGGCATCTTCGCTGATGGGGCCGATGCGTTCCGGGTCGCGGAAAAAACAGAGCACAAAGGTGGTTATGGCCAGCGCCGGCAGAGCGAGCAAGTCGTAGCCTAAAACCGCCAGGATGAGGGTGACAAAGGCGCTGAAGGCGATAAACGGATACCCTTCCTTGGCAATCGGGATCTGTGGGGATGTCATTTTTTGCTGGCCCTGGCCATGGCAATAGTGCCGGTGCGTACGATCTCCTGAATGCCGATTGGCTTCAGGATATCAATAATAGCCTGGATCTTTGACGCCGACCCGGTCACCTCAACCGCATAGGACTTGGGGCTGACATCGACAACCTTCCCCCGGAAGATATCAATGACCCGCAGCACCTCGGCCCTGGTCTGGGCCTCGGCCTTGACCCGGATCAGGACCATCTCCCGTTCCACATACTCGCTGTCATTGATATCGGTCACCTTGATGACATCGATGAGCTTATGAAGCTGTTTGGTTATCTGCTCAATAATGGCCTCATCGCCGCGGGTGACCAGGGTCAGGCAGGAGATGGAGGGCTCAAGGGTCTCGGCGACACTGAGGCTTTCAATGTTAAAGCCGCGGCCGCTGAACAGACCGGTGACCCTGGAAAGCACTCCCGGCTTATTTTGAAGAAGTACGGAAATTGTATGTTTCATCTGTTTGTCCTGTGCAAAGGAGATCTCTAAGGGAGTGGGCTTCCCTGATTTTTTCAGTAAATAAGGCGCCGGATCCGGGGGCTTAAACCAGAAGCATCTCGGTGGTGGCCTTTCCTGCCGGTACCATGGGGAAAACACATTCTTCCCGGGCAATGACAAAGTCCATGATCACGGTATTATTGGTGGCCAGGGCCTCTTTGATCACCGCCTCCACCTCGCTTTTTTTGGTGGCCCGTAACCCGACCGCGCCGTATGCCTGAGCCAGCAACACAAAGTCAGGGGTGACCTCCATGACGGTTCCGGCGTAGCGTTTATTGTAGAAAAGTTCCTGCCACTGCCGCACCATCCCCAGGTAATTATTATTGAGAATGGCAACCTTGACCGGACACTTATACTGTTTGGCCGTGGCCAGTTCCTGGATATTCATCTGGATAGAGCCGTCACCCGCCACATCAATAACTGTTTTTTCGGGGAATGCCATCTTGGCGCCGATGGTGGCGGGCAGACCATAACCCATGGTGCCGAGTCCGCCGGAAGTGGCCCACTGTCGTGGTTTGTTGAACTTGTAAAATTGGGCGGCCCACATCTGATTCTGGCCAACCTCGGTAGTGATAATGGCATCACCATGGGTGAGTTCATCAAGCTTTTCGATAACATATTGGGGCTTGATGATTTCCCCTTCATCAATATAGGACATGGGGTGTTTTTTTGTCCACTCGTCTATGGTTGCGCGCCATGGTTCATGGCTTGCCGCCACCTGATCCCGGTTGAAATCGCTGGCGGTGCTGAACCAGGTGTTCATGGCGTTGAGGGCATGTTTACAGTCGGCGACAATAGGGATATCAACCTTGACATTTTTACTGATTGAGGTGGGGTCGATATCAATATGAATAATAGTCGCATGGGGGGCAAAGGCGTCGAGCCGGCCGGTTACCCGGTCATCAAAGCGGGCGCCGACGGCAATCAGGAGATCGCTGTGGGCAACGGCCATGTTGGCGGTATAACTGCCATGCATGCCGAGCATGCCCATGGACAGCGGGTCGCTGCCGGGAAAACCGCCAAGGCCCATCAGGGTCATGGTGACCGGGATGTTGAGTTTTCTGGCCAGCTCAGTCAGTTCTTTACTGGCATTGGAAAGAATGACACCGCCGCCGACATAGAGCACTGGTTTTTTGGCCTTCAGGATCTGTTTACATGCCTTCTCTATCTGGCCTGGATGTGGTTCATAGGTGGGCTGATAGTTCTGCATCCTGATTGGCTTTTTCTCGGGAAAGTCAACCATCGTGGCGACAATATCCTTAGGCAGATCTACCAGTACCGGGCCTGGACGGCCGGTACGGGCGATGTGGAAGGCCTCGCGCAGGGTGGGCACCAGGTCCTTGGCATCTTTTACCAGATAGTTATGTTTGGTGCAGGGGCGAGTGATGCCGACGATATCCACTTCCTGGAAGGCATCATTGCCGATCAGAGGGGTGGGTACCTGACCGGTGAGGATGACCAAAGGGATGGAGTCCATATAGGCCGTGGCAATGGCCGTTACGCCATTGGTAGCGCCCGGGCCTGAGGTGAGCAGGGCGACACCGACTTCGCCGGTTACCCTGGCCAGGCCGTCAGCCGCATGGACGGCGCCTTGTTCGTGGCGGACGAGCACGTTCGTGATATCGGAATCCATCAGGGCGTCAAAGAGATCAATGACCGCGCCGCCGGGGAAACCAAAAATGATTTTCACACCTTCTTCCTGAAGGCATCGTATAATAGCCTCTGAACCGCTAATTTTTTCCATGAAGCCTCTTCCTTTCATTTATTGAGGTTTTTCAGAAAAGTTGACAATCTTGCAAAAAAAATCTCTGAGCTTGCCTGCTTTGATTTCAGTAATACAAGTATATTCATAGTCGGCATCAGGTATGGTTCCCAGACCCAAAATCCAACCAGATTGAAATAAAATAATTATGGCAAAATAATATGTAAAGAACCAGATTATATATCTATGAACAGGAATAATGTCAAGAATGAAGGTTGCTTCTGGGAACAATTCCTCTAATGCCTTCTTTGTCGATAAAACATTGAAGCGGGTGACTGGCAGAGAGGGTGTCCCGGCAGAAAAAGATATGAAAAAGTTGCTTGACAAGGGTCGGTGATCGAGTTTAATTTACTGTTTACTCTTGTAAACAATTCTATTTTTGTGGATTATAAAATGATGGCCCCTTGCTTTTCCCTATCACTGCTGCTGTTAGGCGCTCTTCAAGTTCGGGCTGTGGCAGGGATAATGAGATTCTGATTGTTTGCAAATAACCAGTAAATCCCCAAGGCCGTGGTTCAAAACCCCGGCCTTTTTTATTTAGGTGCCGTTATGAAATAAGCAACGCCTTTTTGCTTATTTTATTACGGCACCTTATGCCGCTTCAAAGAAACAGCCATTTTTTTACGGCTGTTTCTTTGAGCGGCGTCTGGTAGATAATACGGACAAGCCGTTTGTAATAAAATAACATCGTCGTCCGGATATTAGAGGCGGCATAAGGAGCTTGAAGGTCATGAATCCTGATGCAGTGAGAAAGTATCGTCCCTATCCCCGGTTGGATCTGCCAACCCGTTCCTGGCCTGCAAAAGCCATCACCAAGGCCCCTGACTGGTGCAGTGTTGATCTGCGTGACGGCAATCAGGCCCTGATTCAGCCCATGAATCTTGAGGAAAAGCTGGCGCTTTTTCAACTGCTGGTGGATATCGGCTTCAAGGAAATCGAGATTGGTTTTCCCTCGGCCTCGCAGGTGGAGTTTGATTTTGCCAGGACGCTCATTGAACAGGGGCTGATACCCGAAGACGTAACTATCCAGATCCTGACCCCGGCCCGGGAGCATCTGATCAAAAGGAGCTTTGAGGCCCTGAAAGGGGCGAGGCGCGCCATTGTTCATCTCTATAATTCGACCTCTACCCTCCAGCGGCGTGTCGTCTTTCAGATGAACAGGGCGGAGATCACCGCCCTTGCTATTGAGGGGGCGCGTCTGATCAGGGACGAGGCGGCAGTCTATCCGGAGACCTCTTTCCGGTATGAGTATTCCCCGGAAAGTTTCACCGGGACTGAGCTCGATTTTGCCCTTGAGATCTGCGAGGCGGTCATGGGGGTGTGGAAGCCTACCCCGGAGAACAGAGTGATCATCAATCTCCCTGCTACCGTCGAGATGGCGACCCCCAATGTCTATGCCGATCAGATCGAGTGGTTCTGCCGGAACATGAAGCACCGGGATAGCGCCATTATCAGCCTCCATGCCCACAATGATCGCGGCTGCGCTGTTGCGGCCACTGAGCTGGCGCTGATGGCCGGAGGTGATCGGGTGGAGGGGACCCTGTTTGGCAACGGGGAGCGGACCGGCAATGTCGATATCATCACCCTGGCATTGAATATGTTTACGCAAGGGGTCAATCCCGGGTTGAATCTTCATGATATCAACCGGGTGATTGATGTCTCCGAGCGGGTGACCCGCATTCCGGTGCATGTTCGTCATCCCTATGCCGGCGAGCTGGTCTATACCGCATTTTCCGGTTCCCACCAGGATGCCATCAACAAGGGGATGAACGCCTTTGATACCACCGCTGACGGGGTATGGGCGGTTCCCTATCTGCCCATTGACCCCAGGGATGTCGGGCGGAGCTATGAATCCATTATCCGCATCAACAGTCAGTCAGGCAAGGGCGGGGTCGCCTATGTCATGGACCGGGAGTTTGGCTTCAAGATGCCCAAGGAGATGCACCCTGAGTTTGGAGCGGTCATCCAGAAACTCACTGACCGCGAGGGCCGGGAGTTGCAGCTGGCTGACGTCTGGACCGCCTTTAAGGATGAGTATCTGGCCGTTGTCCGCCCTTATGGCCTGATCAGCTTCAATGTCATGAAGCGACATGTGGATACTGAAGAAGAAAGCTCTTCCGCCGATGTTGAGGCGGTCATCAGTGTCAACGGCGAGGCCAAAGCAATATCCGCCACTGGCAATGGCCCGCTGGATGCCTTCTGCACCGCTCTGAAGCAGGGGCTTGGCTGTGAGTTTAATCTGTGCGGGTATCATGAACACGCCCTGACCAAGGGCTCCAGCTCCAAGGCGGTCGCCTATATCGAGACGGAATATCCAGACGGCAGGAAATTCTGGGGGGCAGGGGTGGATACGGATATCATTATCGCCTCGATCAAGGCCATGCTGAGCAGCCTGAACCGGGCAGCCCTGTTGTAAAAGTTCATTGTTGTCAGGATGTTTGGACCCTCGTCGGTAAGCGCGGACTTCGAGCCCGCTTACCGGCAAAATACTCAAAAGGAGAAAAAATGAAGATTATCCATCTGGCTGAGACCAGGACATTTGACGAAAAAGGGTTGAAGCGGTTCTTGCTCCATGATGCGCCTTATTTCAGAATCTTGAATTTCAACCTGCAGGCGGGGCAGATCTTTCCGGTACACCACCATCCCGCAGAAGGGCAGGTAAGTATCCATGTCATTGAGGGAAGCGGTCAGTTTCTGGGGGAAAACGGGGCAGCGATTCCCGCCGTGGCCGGTGATATCCTGGTCAGTGATATCAGCGAGCCGCATGGGGTCAAAGCCGACACGGATATGCGCATCCTGGTCACCATTGCCCCTCCTTTTTGAAAAGTGTTCTTATATGCTATCTGCCAGACGCCACTCACAGAAACAGCCGGAAAAGATTGGCTGTGTCTGTGAAGCGGCATAAGGTGCCGTAACCAAATGAGCGGAAAAGCTCGCTCATTTACTAACGGCACCTAAGAACCCCTGAATTTTCTCGCGGCTGAGAAAGATGCCGGTCAGGGTCTTGTCGCCACTTTTCAGGGTGGGGATAAAGCGGACTCCATCCTTCCAGGCCCGCAGAGGGTTGGTGACAATATCTACTTCTTCAACGTGGATGTCAGGCTTGCTGTCGATTAACTCATACAGAGTTTTACGGGCCATGTGGCACCGTGGTCAAAGGGCTGAACGGTAAAGAGTGATATTGATCATGGGCGCTCCTGGCTGTTGTTTTTAAGGTATCCGGAAAGGGAATGAATACCATTTGACATCATTTTATCCGCAGGATACACCAGAAGAAGGGAGCTGTTCAAGGTGTCTTCCTGTTTATTTCGTGATCTCTCCGCTCAGGTGATTATGCGTCTCCCTTCGTTAACACTCATCACTGATTTGCGCTTCCTCGATCACGACACGGGTGGCGATCACCCCGAGATCCCGGCCCGGCTTCAGGCCATTCTTGCCACTCTGGAACAGAGCGATTGTTTCCCTTTCCTCGGTTTTCAGGGACCCCGTCCGGCAGAAAGGCAATGGCTGACGGCAGCCCATGATGAGGGGTGGCTCTTTCGTTTTGAAGAGGCGGCTCTCTCCGGCAAGACCTCTGTTGATCATACTGACAATCAGATCTGTTATGAATCCTATGAGGTGGCAATCCTTGCGGCCGGCGCCGGACTCACTGCCATTGACCTGCTGGAGCAGGGGCTGGCGGGAGCGGCGACGGCCTTCTGTCTGGTGCGGCCTCCGGGACATCATGCCGAGCGGACCAGGCCGTTTGGCTTCTGTTTTATCAATAACTGTGTGGTGGCGGCCCGCTACTGGCAACAGCACTATGGGCGGAAGCGGATAATGGTCTTTGACTTTGATGCCCATCATGGCAACGGCATTCAATCTGCCTTTGAGCACGAGGCGGATTCCTTGTATATCAGTATCCATGAGCATCCCAGTTTCAGCTATCCGGGAACCGGGTACGCCGATGAAAAAGGGTTTGGCGCCGGTCGCGGCTCTATTCTTAACCTGCCGCTTTCTCCAGGCGCCGGTGATGAACAGTTTCTGGCGCTGCTCCATGGGCCGGTGGCAGAAAAGATTGCCCAGTGGCGGCCTGATGCCATGATTGTGGCGGCAGGATTTGATGGCCACAAGGCCGATGAGATGTCGGGTCTGCTTTATTCGACAGGGTTGTATGAAAAGATAGGGCAGAGTGTCCGCGGGTGGAGCAATATCTACTGCGGCGGCAGATTGGTTTCCATTCTGGAGGGCGGGTATGAGTTGACGGTGCTGGGAAAATCGGTTGAGGCGTATGTGCAGGGACTTCTATGCCGGTGACTTTTTATGGGCGCCGTCAAGGGCTCCTCAGGATATGCATAAGATTATTGATTTCTAACTTTTTCTGAATAGATGCCATGTATATTTCCCGACATATGATCAAGGAACCGCTGACCGTAACGGCGGAGATGTCTCTTCCTGATGCCAGGCGTTTATTGACTGAAAATCATTTCCGGCATCTGCCGGTGGTGGATAGTGACGGGCAACTGGTCGGGATGATTACCGATCGTGATCTGCGTTCGGCCTATCCGTCATCCATGCTCACCGAAAGTGAACGCCTTCTGGCCTATGAGCGGGTGGAGCAGGCGACGGTGGCTGATATCATGAGCACTGAGTGTGTCGGCCTGACCCCGGAATCGACCCTTGATGATGCCCTGCTTCTTTTTGATCGTGATCGGGTGGGGGCGCTGCCGGTCCTTGAAAATGGCCGGGTGGTCGGCATCTTTTCCAGCAGGGATCTGCTTGCGGCCTATAAGAAGCTTTTCGGGGTGGGTGAAAAGGGTTCGGTCTTGCTGGGGATTGAAGATGATGGGCAGAGCGGCCTCATGACCCGGATTGTCACCCTGCTTGAACGGCATGATATCCCTTTTACCCGTCTGTTGCGCATCCCTGATGCCGAACATGGGAACCGGATCTATCTGCGTCTGAATACCTTCAAGATCGCCTCGGTTGTCAACCTGCTGCGGGAGGCCGGGATTCGTCCGGCCTTGTGATTCTGTTTTTGAGACAATTATTATTTTTTAAGGAGCTGATATGAGCCTTGATGTCCTTTTTCGCCCTGAGTCGGTGGCGGTGATTGGCGCCTCCCGAACTCCGGGCAAGGTTGGTCATGATATCCTGGCCAATCTGGTGCAGGATGGTTTTGCCGGTGTCATTGTGCCGGTGAATCCGGCGGCTGACACCCTGTTGGGTCTGCCCTGTTACCCTTCGCTTGCGGTCTGGGGCAAGGAGATTGATCTGACCGTGATCGTGGTGCCGCAAGCCATGGTCTATGCGGCGGTGGAAGACAGTATCAAGGCCAAGGCCAAGGCCGTCATTGTCATTACTGCCGGATTCAGGGAGATCGGGCCGGAAGGACTGGCGCGGGAAAAGAAGGTGGCCGAACTTTGTCAGCGTCATAATGTCCGGATGCTGGGACCAAACTGTCTGGGCCTGATCAATACTGAAAACAGGCTCAATGCCTCCTTTGCCGGCCGGATTCCAGAGCCGGGAGGCATCTCCATTTTCTCTCAATCAGGGGCCTTGTGTACCGCCATGCTGGATCTGGCCGCCGGCAGGCATATAGGGTTGGCCAAGCTGGTCAGTATCGGCAACAAGGCGGATATCTCCGAGGTAGATCTGCTCCTGTATCTG
>JANMTN010000243.1:0-6371 GCA_031390685.1 Desulfobulbaceae bacterium | reverse complement strand
GAGCGGCCGGGTGATCGAGTTTGGCGGGACCGAATACATGATCCGGGGGCGCGGTTATGCCAAGTCCGTTACCGATTTTGAAAATATTCTGTTGACGACTGATGACAGCGGCGCCCCGATTCGTATTAAGGACGTCGGGCAGGTGGTTCTGGGCCCGGATCAGCGCCGCGGTATCACTGATCTTGATGGCACCGGTGAAGTCGTTTCCGGCATCGTGGTCATGCGGCAGGGACAAAACGCCCTTGATGTTATTGACCGTGTCAAGGCCAAAATCCGGGAAATAGAGCCAGGGCTGCCTTCCGGAGTAAAGGTTGTTCCTGTCTATGACCGGTCTGAGTTGATTCTTCGGGCCATCGACAACCTGAAATTCACCCTGGTGGAAATCATTGTCACTGTTTCACTGGTTATTCTCCTTTTTCTCTGGCACATTCCCAGTGCCATCATTCCCATAATCACCATTCCTGTTGCTGTCCTGCTGGCGTTTATTCCCTTCAAGCTGATGGGGCTCACCGCCAATATCATGTCGCTTGGGGGGATTGCTATCGCCATTGGCACCATGGTGGATGCGGCCATCGTGGTGGTCGAGCAGACTCACAAAAAACTGGAGGAATGGGAACAAAGCGGACGGAAAGAGGACTACCAGACTGTAATTGTTACTGCCGTTAAGCAGGTTGCTGGTCCCAGTTTTTATGCCATGCTGGTGATTGCTGTCTCTTTTCTGCCGGTGCTGACGCTTGAGTCCCAGGAAGGCCGCCTTTTCAAACCGCTTGCTTACACCAAAACGCTCTCCATGTTTATCGCCGCAATGCTTGTCATCACCCTGGATCCGGCGTTGCGGCTCTTTTTTACCCGGCTGCGTCACTATGATTTTCGGCCCCGGTGGTTATGCCGAACGGTGAATACCGTGGTTGTGGGAACTATTTATTCTGAAGAAAAACATCCGATCAGCCGTGTGTTGATGCGATTTTATCAACCTGTTGCCGAGTGGACGCTTCGACGGAAATGGATTGTACTCGCAGCGGCGTTTATTCTGATGATCGGTACCGTTCCGGTTTTTCTGCTTCTGGGGTCGGAATTCATGCCTCCGCTTGACGAGGGTGCAATCCTCTATATGCCATCAACCATGCCGGGGATTTCCATTGCCGAAGCACAGCGGCTGCTTCAGGAAACGGACCGGATTATCCGGCAGTTTCCGGAAGTGGATCGGGTACTTGGTAAAGCCGGCCGTGCCGAAACCTCCACCGATCCGGCGCCGCTGTCCATGATGGAAACCGTGATAACTCTCCATCCAAAGACAAAATGGCGGTCCGTGGATACCTGGTATTCCTCCTGGGCGCCGGAGTGGGCCAGGGTCATATTGCGCCGCTTTACACCGGATCGCATCTCCACGGAAAAGCTGATCGGCCTGATGAATGACGCCCTCAAACTTCCGGGGCTTGCCAATAGCTGGACCATGCCGATCAAGGGGCGGATTGATATGCTTACCACCGGCGTACGAACGCCGGTCGGGCTTAAAATTTTCGGATCCGACCTCACTGTCATCGAGGAGATCGGAACTCAGATCGAAGCCCTTCTGCCGGCGGTAAAAGGAACACGCAGCGTGTTTGCCGAACGGACAGGAAGTGGTTATTTCCTGGATTTTGAATGGAATCGTGAACAACTGGCCTTTTTCGGCCTGAGCATGGATGAGGCCCAGGCCGCAGTGCAGAACGCGATCGGTGGAGAAACGGTGACCACGACCGTTGAAGGCCGGGAGCGCTATTCAGTCAATGTGCGTTACCAGCGTGATTTCCGGACGGATTTGAGATCACTTGCCCGTGTGCTGGTTGCAGATCCGGAAGGGAACAGACAGATTCCCATTGGCCAGCTTGCCGATATCAAGGTAACAAACGGACCAGCTATGATTCGCAATGAAAACGGGCTGCTGACCGGGTATGTGTATGTAGATATGGCCGGACGAGATCCGGACAGCTATATCAAAGAAGCCGGCAGTCTGATCACGGACAGGGTAAAACTTCCGGCAGGTTATACCATTTCCTGGAGCGGCCAGTATGAAGCGATGCAGCGGGTCAAACAGCGTCTTGAGATTGTTCTGCCCATGACCTTGTTTCTGATTTTTCTGTTGTTGTATCTGAACACTCGATCTGCGACCAAAACCTGTATCATATTGCTGGCGGTCCCGTTTTCTGCCATTGGTGCGGTGTGGCTGCTCTTTCTGCTGGGATATAATATGAGCATCGGGGTCTGGGTGGGGCTCATTGCCCTGCTTGGTGTCGATGCGGGAACCGGCGTTTTTATGCTTCTTTACCTTGATATCGCCGATGAGCAGGCAAGGAAAGAAGGCCGTCTCCGCAGTCTGGATGAGCTGCGAAAGGCCATTCTCGAAGGGGCGGTCAAACGTCTGCGGCCGAAGTTTATGACTACGGCTACGATGTTTATTGGATTGCTGCCAATCATGTGGTCCACGGGTGCAGGGGCCGATGTCATGAAGCGCATCGCGGCGCCCATGATCGGTGGTATCTTCACCTCATTTTTATTGGAACTTCTGGTGTATCCGGTGATATATGAAATATGGAAGTGGAATTTTGAGGTCAAAAAAATCGTGAAGGGTGAAGCATAACGTGTAACGTGGCAATGCTTCGATTATAACGCTTTGCGGTTCACGAAAATTTTTTTCTATCGAATCTCCTGCAGGTAAACGAGCCTGTGAGACTCCGAAAGTCTTATTTGTGGCTCGACAAGCTCACCATGAACCAAAAAAAATCTCATTGTTTAAACGTGACTCCCGTTCGCCCCGAGCTTGTCGAAGGATGTTTTGAGAGTTTTACAAGGGTGATATCTTAAACTAAAATGGAGGGTAACATGAAGAAAGGGCTTTTGTCTGTTATGCTTGTCGTATTTCTGCTGTCCATGGCTGGAGTTGTTTTGGCTCAGGATGATATTCAAAAGGATCCATCCTGTAAATACTGCGGTATGGACAGGGGTAAATTTGCGCACAGCAGGATGCTTGTGATTTATGACGATGGAACAACGGTGGGAGCCTGCAGTATTCATTGTCAGGCCATTGATCTCGCCCTGAATATCGGCAAAGCGCCCAGTTCGCTGGAGGTAGGAGACTTTATCAGCAAAAAGCTCATCGACGCGGAAAAAGCATTTTGGGTGATCGATGGAAACAGAAGTGGAGTCATGACAACACAGGCCAAATGGGCCTTTGAAAAGAAAGAGGATGCAGAAAAATTCATCATGGAAAACGGCGGCACTCTGGCGACCTTTGATGATGTAATGAAGGCAACCTACGAAAACATGTATGCCGATACGAAGATGATAAGGGAGAAGAGAAAAATGATGAAAATGCAGGGGGCTGGTCATTAAGGGTGGCTCAATCAGGAGGGATTATCACGCATGCTTATCGAGTGATTGTTGTTGCTGTTCTTCTCACAGTATCATTGCCGCTGACGGGCGAAGCAACGCCCGTCACGGTCTCAAAAACGGACAAGTGTCCGGTCTGCGGTATGTTTGTGGCAAAATATCCGGATTTTCTGGCTCAGATCATCTTCGCGGATGGCTCCCATGCGTTTTTCGACGGCCCTAAGGATATGTTTAAATATTATTTTAATATTAAAACATATCATGCAGCCAAAAGTCTGTCCGACATCGCCTTTATCTATGTCATGGATTACTACAGTATGACTCCGATCGACGGCCGGAAGGCCTGGTATGTCATGGGCGGCGATGTCTTCGGACCCATGGGGCGGGAACTTATGCCGTTTGCACAGGAAACGGGCGCAACGGAATTCATGAAGGATCACTCCGGGAAGAAATTGATTCGCTTTGATGAAGTCACACCTGATTTAATTAAAGGACTGGATTGATGTTATTGAGAAAGTCAGATTTTTTTTTAAGTTCTCTCATTGCGGGAGTGCTTCTGATGTATCTGATGTTCATGGATGCGGCCATCAGCCAGCATCTTGACAGGAAATTTGTTCAGGAACGGCGTGAGATTGTCAGGGCGCTGACGCTGACTGATTTGTGTTTATTTACTGAGGCGAGCTACACCCGCCATCCCAGCATGACGGATTTGAACACGCCGTTCAAGGACCATCCGCTGTCTCTCGAACATTTTCCATCGGGCGCCATCATGCCGGTACCACCTCATCTCTACCCACAGACACAGCAGTGAGCGTATATGAGAGCCATTGAAAAACAACGGAATATCCTTGATTTTACCCTTTCTTCTCTGGGGAGGAGAAAGGGTAAAAATATCGCGCTGGTGGTGGTTTATGCGTTTGTAATTTTTCTGTTAGCTTCTGTTCTGTTTTTTACGCATTCGCTCAAGAAGGAGGCGGCCCTGATTCTTCAGGGCGCTCCCGAAATGACGGTTCAAAGACTGGTGGCTGGCCGGCAGGACCTGATCCCGATACGCTATATCGCTTCTATCAGACAGATCAGGGGCGTTCAATCGGTTGAACCACGACTGTGGGGATACTATTACGATGCCATGAGCGGCGCAAACTATACCCTGATGGTTAATGTGGACTTAAACGACCACGCCGGTGAGATCATTATCGGCAACGGCGTTTCATGGCGGAACGTTACCGGGAAGGGTAAACAGGCCCTTCGAAAAAATGACATCATCCCCTTCAGGACCTACGACGGATCTGCTTTGACCTTGAAGGTAAAAGGGCTTCTTCCTTTTGCCTCAGAGCTGGTTACCGCCGACCTGATACTGGTCTCGGAAACAGATTTTCGAAAGATTTTTTCCATTGCCAATGATCAGGCCACGGATCTGGTGCTCACGGTCAGAAATGCCAGAGAGCTTCCCACCATAGCCGCCAAGATCACGCAAATCCATCCCGATACCCGTCCGATACTGCGGGAAGAGATACTGCGAACCTATGACGCGGTTTTTGACTGGCGTGGCGGGGTAATCATCATGGTTTTGGCCGGCGTTTTCTTTGCCTTCATCATCCTGGCATGGGACAAGGCAACGGGCTTGAGCGCCGAGGAAAAAAGGGAGATCGGTATCCTTAAGGCGATCGGGTGGGAAACCTCGGATATTCTGCTGATGAAATTCTGGGAGGGTGTGGCCGTCTCCCTGATGGCATTTTTCATGGGAATATTTCTGGCCTATCTGCATGTTTTCCTGGCATCTTCTATTCTGTTTGTACCCGTGTTGAAGGGATGGTCGGTTCTCTATCCCAATTTCAGGCTTACGCCATATATCAATGGCTATCAGATAGCGACCCTGTTTTTTTTAACGGTCATTCCCTATACCGTGGCAACTATCGTGCCCTCTTGGCGGTCGGCGACGATTGATCCGGATTCTGTTATGAGGATGTAAGAACACATGATCTGTCTCCAGGATATCCGCAAGGTCTTCAACGCCGGCAAACCCAATGAGTTCGTGGCCATCGAAGGCGTGAATCTCTCCATCGACTCCCATGGCGCCACCGCGCTGAAGGGCCCGAGCGGTTCAGGAAAAACCACGTTGTTAAGCATATTGGGGTGTATGGCCAGACCAACCTCGGGCCGAATCACGCTGAAGGAAAGGGAGATCACGAGTCTTCCCGAGCGGTTTCTCACGGAAATCAGGGGGGAGACATTTGGGTTCATCTTTCAGCAGTTCAATCTCATCAAGGGCATTACCGCCCTGGAAAATGTGATGCTGCCCGCCTATCCGAATGGCGAGAACCATGCCGCCATGAAGAAACGGGCGATGGATCTGCTTGACCTGTTGAATCTTGGCGGCAAGGCGTTGTCGAAGGTGGAGTGGCTTTCCGGTGGTGAGGCGCAACGGACGGCGATTGCCAGGGCATTGATCAACAATCCCGCCATCATCATTGCCGATGAGCCGACCGCCCACCTGGATACCCGTCTCTCCGGGGAATTCATGGAAATCATGCGGCAGCTTAAACAAGAAGGGAAAACCATTCTCATTGCCAGTCATGACCCCATTGTTTATGAATCAAGTGTCATTGACCGGGTCGTCGAGATGCGAGACGGGAGGGTCGTGTCCGCAGGGGATGTTCCATGACATTTCATCCCGGCATCCTGGCATTGCTTCTGGGCTCGGCCCTGACTTCCTCCATGCTGTGCTATTGCGCATACGAGGGTGTGCGAATCATCCGGTACTGGGATATCAGCAATGGCAGTGAGCGGCAACTGGAGCTTGAACGAAGAACCTATCTGGTTTCGATGGTCATGAGTTATGCCCTGGGTTTCCAGCTCCTTTCCCTGTTTCTGTTTATCTATACGGCTGACACGCTCAGCCCGCTCTTTATTGGCGCCATGTGCGCGGCCGGCAGTCTCAAGGTCAATGGATTCGGCTATCCGGCCCTTATTCTCAAGATCGTCACTTGTCTTCTGGCCGG
>JANMTN010000196.1:0-4756 GCA_031390685.1 Desulfobulbaceae bacterium | reverse complement strand
GGCATTGACTCCGATCTGGTTGAAGCGCTTTTCCATCTCGTGCTGATAACTGCGAATGAAGTTGTCCCGGAAGCCAAAGTGGTCTTTAAAGTAGTTGTCGGTTTGGGAAAAGAAGGTTCCCAGTTGCTTGATGGTTGTCGGTGGGGTTGGTCGGGGCGCCAGTACCCGTTGTTCGGCGGTGGACCAGCGTGACTCGGGGGAGATGATCATCTTGAGAAGAGGAAGAAAAAGGACCCCCAGGAATAGGAGGATCAGCATCCGGTTATAAACGGGGCGGAAGGTGAAATTTGTATTCATTTTATCTCAGAACTTCAGGTAGATGAACGGGCTGTAAGCGCCGGCCGCCAGGCTGATGGTGGCGAAGTAGAGCAGACCGGCAAGGACCGCCAGCTGGGTGAGATGGACAATGGCATCAAGCCAGGGATGGAGGCGTTGTCCGGGTCTGGTCAGGATTGCATCCCGCCACCGTTTCAGGGCGGGCAGGATCGGCAGGGAAAAGAGCAGCGCCATGGCCAGTTCCAGTTGGGCCTTGCTGTCGAGGAACTGGGCGGCTGCAGAATGGCCGCCGGGCAGGTTATCCACTCCGGCCATGAGGGAGAGAAAACGGAAGGCGTCGGCCAGGGTCTCGCTGCGGAAAAGAATCCAGCCGACCATGATGACAAGAAAGGTCTGGGCCTGCTGGAGGGGCGGCCAGAGTCTCTGCCGCCACTGTTCCAGTCTGGAGCGTTCGACAACGAGAAAGAAGCCGTGATAGAGGCCCCAGAGGATGAAGGTCCAACTCGCCCCATGCCAGAGGCCGCAGAGGAGAAAGACGATGAGCAGATTCAAGAATGTCCTGAGCGTTCCTTGCCTGCTGCCGCCAAGCGGAATATAGAGGTAGTCACGGAGCCAGCTGGAGAGGGTGATATGCCATCGCCGCCAGAATTCCCGGATCGATCGCGACATATAGGGATAATTGAAGTTTTCCGGAAGATGAAAACCAAAGAGTCTGGCCAGGCCGATGGCCATGTCCGAATAGCCGGAGAAATCAAAGTAGATCTGCAGGGTGTAGCAGAGCGCCGCAAGCCAGGCGAGAGAGGGCGAGAGTTCCCGGCCTGGCAGGGCAAATATCTGGTCGGCGATCAGGGCCAGGGGGTTGGCCAGCAGCACCTTTTTGGCAAGCCCCAGGATAAAGCGTTGGCTTCCTTCGGCAAACCCCTGGATGCTGCAGTGGCGAGAGCGCAGTTCCTTGGCCAGTTGTGGGTAGCGCAGGATGGGGCCGGCAAGGATCACCGGAAAAAAGGAGAGATAGAGGGCGAAATCGAGTGGATTCCTGGCAGGCTTCACCTGTCGCCGGGAGATGTCAACCAGGTAGGAGATGGCCTGGAAGGTGAAAAAGGAGATACCGATCGGCCGGTGAATGGGATCAAGGGCAAGCTCCGGGAGATGGAGAGACCACAGGAAGGGGTTGAGGTTGTCGGCGATAAAGTTTGCATATTTGAAAAAGGCGAGCATGGCAATATTGAGCACTACCCCGAAGATGAGGATGGCCCGGGAGGACCCGCGGCCCTCATGGGAAGCGAGCAGTTGTCCGCAAAGGAAGTTGGTGAGGATGGAGGCGAGGAGGGCCAGGATGTAAATATTCTCTCCCCAGGCATAGAAGAGAAGGCTGGCGAGAAGAAGGAGGATGTTTCTCAGATGCCTGGGGGTTGAAAAGACGAGGAGCAGTACCCCGGGCAGAAAGAAAAAAAGAAAGGTGATGGAGGAGAAAATCATTCTTGGTCGTCCCGGCAGTCTCTTGGTTCTGAGTGCCCGGAACCTGGTATTATTGGGTAAACAAGTGAAAGAAAATACTTCTCCACCCAGGCCATGGGGGGATGAATCCCTGGGGCACCCTGCAGTCAGGCCACAGGGAGAGAGCTTATTGAGCGGTGAATGCCGCTTTAATCTTTGTGGCTATGGTCTCCAGGTTGGCCGCCACATCTTCGGCCAGAGGGTCAAGAGGCACGACTTCACCATGAATGGTATTGGCTATGGCCTGCGCACTCTTGGGGTCAAACTGGGGCTGGACGAAGATCACCCGGGCCTTGCTCGCTTTGGCCTGAACGATCAGGGAAGAGAGTTGTCTGGGGCTTGGCGATTTGCCGCCGGTTTCTATGGCCTGTTGCCGCAGGTGATAGGTGTGGGCAAAGTAGCCAAAGGCCGGGTGAAAGACATAGAAGGATGCGCCTTGATAGGGGGCCAGCTCTTGTTCGATCTTCTGATGCACCTGGTCAAGGGTCCTGGTTGTTTCCAGCAGATTTTTTTCATAGGTTGCCTTGTTTGCCGGATCGCTTGCAATCATGGCTCTGGCCATATTCGCAGCCATGATCTTCAGGTTCAGGGGTGAGAGCCAGACATGGGGGTCAAGACCTTCATGGTCCTGGTGTTCCTTGTTGGTATGAACCTGATTGTTCGGCTCGGGTTCATCATGTTCGGTCATGGCAATCTTGGGAATGGAAGCCGTCGTGTCGATTATGTGCAGGGTGTGAACTGTTTGTTCCAGTTTCGGAATGATTTGCTTTTCAAATTCGAGATCAAGGGTGAAATAGATCTTCGCCTGGGAAAGTTTTATCAGCTGTTTTGGCGTAGGTTCATAGGTGTGAGGATCCTGCCCTTTGTTGACCAGAACATCAGTGGTCACGAGTGTCCCGCCTATTTTGTCACTGACCCATTTCTGCGGGGGAACGGAAACAAAGACCTTCAGAGGGGGAGGAGGGGCGGCAAAGGCCAGTGCGGTGAACCACAAGAATGAGAGCAGTGTTGAAGCCGTTACAATTTTTTTATGCATTCGTTTCCTCTTGATGATTATTTGACACTCTTCTGTGTAATACCTGTAAAGGAAAAAGCAAGCAGATTGTAACATGGTGATGGAGTTGCTGCATGCAAAAGGAGCGGGTCGCGGGGGGAGGATTTTTCAGAGAGTGTGAAAAACCTTGAAGAAAGGATAATGAGGCGAGCATAAAGAGAGCCAGTCCAGTCTGTTTCAGGCAGGGGACGGCTTATCAAAAAGGAAATCAGCCTCGCCCATGAAGTAGGAGTAGCCCAGTTTGAAGTCATTGATGTTGGCGTCAGCCCGCAGAGCCCAATTTTTTCTGGCGTGGCGGTCAGACTGGGTCTTCAGCCGTCAGCAGCTTATTGACGGGGTGCGGGGCTATGACAATGTTATTATCCCGGCTAATTTACGGATTTCGGCCTTCATTTTTTCAGCGAACCCCAAAAAGTTATTTTTTGGTCCAGTGTAAAGGCTGGCCCACCTTGCAATAACCTCTTGCTATCTTCTTCCTGTAAAAGAGCCAAGGAGGCCCCGGACAAGGGAGCGGCCAATCTGCGAGCCGACGGTGCGGACCACGGACTTGAGGAGGGCCTCTCCCACCGACTGACGCCTGCCCCCTCCGCCCAATGTCGCTTTCCCGGCATCAATGAACTGCTGGGTCATGCTTTTTGGCCCCGCGGATTCCTGTGCCTGATTCTGCCGGGGGACGGTGTTGCGTGCTGTCAATATCTCATGGGCGGATTGGCGGTCAAGCGGGGTGTCATAGAGGCCTTTCAAGGGCGAGCTTCCGAAAAGGCGTTCTCGTTCCGTGTTTTCAATGGGTCCGATGTGAGAACGGGGCGGGCTGAGCAGGCACCAGTCCACCATGGTTGGTCTGCCCTGCGCATCAAGGGTTGAGACGAGTGCTTCACCAATGCCAAGTTCGGTGATCATGGTGGCGGTGTCGAGTTGCGGATTCTGGCGGAAGGTCTCGGCTGCAACCCGGACGGCCTTCTGGTCTTGCGGGGTAAAGGCCCGCAGGGCATGCTGAATCCGGCAGCCCAATTGGCCCAGGATCTCATCGGGAATATCGTTGGGATATTGACTGACAAAGAAAATTCCCACACCCTTGGAGCGAATAAGGCGGACAACCTGGGTGATCCGCTGCAGAAGGGCGGCAGGGGCATTATTGAACAGGAGATGGGCCTCGTCAAAGAAAAAGACCAGTCTGGGCAGGGGGGCATCGCCGCGTTCCGGCAGTTCTTCCATCAGTTCCGAGAGCAGCCAGAGCAGAAAGGAGGAGTATGCTCTGGGGTTGGAGTAGAGGGTGGAGGCATCAAGCAGACTCACTACCCCCCGGCCGGAAAAATCGGTGTGCATGAGGTCATTAATTTTCAGCGCCGGTTCACCAAAGAAGTCTTCTCCTCCTGATTCTTTCAATACCAGCAGATTACGCTGGATGGTCGTGATACTCGGGCTTGAGAGGTTGCCATATTCCTTTGCCAGCTCCTGCCGGTGTTCCACCATCCAGCCCAGCAGGGTGTGCAGGTCTTTCAGGTCCAGGAGCAGGAGACCCTGGTCGTCAGCTAGAGTAAAGGCCACATGGAGGATTCCGCTCTGGGTCTCGTTCAGCCCCAGCAGGTTGGCAAGAAGGATGGGTCCCATTTCGGAAACGGTGGTGCGAACCGGATGTCCTGTCTGGCCAAAGAGGTCCCAGAAGAGGATGGGGCAGCCTTCGAAGGGGTGTTCCTTTAAGCCGATACGGTTGAGCCGCTCGGTAATTTTCCGATGTTCCTGGCCGGGAGCGGCAAGACCATCACCCTGCAGCTCCTGGCAGAATCCTTTTCCCGTCTGGGGGTCCCGGTCTTCTCGGCAGATGTCAAGGGTGATCTCTCAGGAATTGCCGCCCCCGGCCAGGAACATCGGAAAATCACCGACCGGCTTAACCGTATCGGCCTTAAGGAACACCCCTTTGAGGGCTGC
>JANMTN010000148.1:0-5662 GCA_031390685.1 Desulfobulbaceae bacterium | reverse complement strand
CCTTTTTTTCTGTTTTCTTTACTTGGATCCGAAAAATGAAGAAATGGGGTCAAAGGATGGTAAATGGGGTCAAAACAGAAATGGAAATGGGGTCAGGCTTCCAAGATGACAAGATAAAGTCAGAAGAAGGGGTCAGATATTGGAATATAAGTTCCCCATAGTTCTTATGCGCCTCCAGCGTCCCAACCAAAAAAAAGACATCATAGTTAAGTCACAATTAAAAAATGATGTCCCGCCCCTTATATTTCCCCTGAACTTTCTCACTTTCTTCTCCATATTCCCTTGGTTCCTGATTTCTTGACAACGCCAGGCATTTGTCGTAATCTTTTTTTTAAAAGATTAATCTATTTTTGAGGTTGCCATGCCCACCATCAGCATGTTTTACGGAATCCTGGTTTTAATGTTCTTTCGGGACAATCGTCGCCATCACCTTCCTCATATCCATGTGCGATACCAAGGGGAAGAAGCTACTGTTTCGATTGAAGACGGTTCTGTTCTTGATGGAGGATTGCCAACCAAACAGCTCAAAATGGTTCAGGCATGGATCGAAATCCATAAGGAAGAGTTACTTGTAGATTGGGAACTGGCCATCAGTGGTGAAGACCCGTTTCGCATTGCTCCCCTTCAATGAGGTTATTCTATGTTGCTTGATGTCATCACCGTTCGGCCTCGGCCTGACTTTCAGCTCGATCTTGAATTCCAAAATGGAGAACGTCGCCGTTTCGATGTACGTCCATTACTTGCCATAAAACCATGGACCCGTATAGCTTCTTCTTCCGTATTCAACCTTGTGCGCGTGGATTATGGTACAGTGGTGTGGCCAGGTAATGTCGATATCGCCCCTGAGACACTTTACGACGATTCGGTTGCCCTTGAGGATTGGCCAGAATAAAAGAAGTTAAAAAAAGACTTTTGTCACCATTACCCATGAATAGGGTCAGGCTTCCAAGATGACAAGATAAAAATTAGGGAGGAGAATAGGGGGGAGACTACTTGCTAACCGCTTGAGGATGGCAACCTTATTATTCCACCTTTCTGTTTTGCCAGTGAAGTGGATTTCGTTTCATGTGCATAATAGCAACTACAAGGATACTTTTGTCACGGATTTGATAGATAACTCCAAAAGGGAATTTGTTGGTGATGCACCGCCTGGTTCGATGGGAGATCTGTGTCCAGGCTTCTGGAAAAGCGGAAATCCTGTCCAGCGTGTTGGTGACTTCGACTGCAAACTCATATCCCAGCCCAAGGCATTGGGTGTTGTAATAGTCAACAGCTTCAATGAATTCCTGTTCTGCGCAAGCAAGGATATTGACAATCATTTCGTATTGAGTTTAGCCAGAACTGTACTGAATGGCTTGGCTGTTATTTTCCCGGCTTCAAAACCATCCAGGCGGGACTCTGCTTCCTCTGCCCATATTTGATCTATGATTTCTTGTTTTTGTTGATCAAAGCTGTAAAAAAGTTTTTCAATAAGAGTCGCCTTTTCCACAGGCGGCATGGCGAGGGCGTCTCTGAATATCTGTTGAGTGTTGTTTTCCATATATTTCTCCAATGTAAAATTCGGGACACCAATTTGTTTTCTAAATCTAAATCATTTGTTTCCTTGTACCACAAAAAACCGTCACCTGTAAAGACGACAAGAAAATTCGGGACACTCCCCAGAAAATTCGAGTCAGAAATGGAGTCAGAAATGGGGTCAGGCTTCCAAGATGGCAAGTTGAACAGAAGATTTGATTTTGCCCATCACCTTCTTTCCTCGGGAAAAAAGGTGATACCAAATTTATTTTCAATAGCAAGGTATAGACAAAACAGGAAGCATGGTGTAAAATACCAAACATGAAGGCAACGCTCATACGACACGATCGTTTCAATGATGCTTTTGGTAATCTTGTTGAAATAAAAATTTGGTCCGTACCAAAAACCAAGCAGACACCGGACGGCGTGAAATATTCACTGGTTTATATTGTTAATGGTCAACGCATTATCGGTTATGACAACGAGCGGGGCAAGGGTGATCACAAACATATCATGAGCAGGCAGGAAGTTTATCTGTTCAGGGATGTAGATGGATTGGTGGATGATTTTGCCAATGATATTGAAGAGTATATCAGGAGCTAACGATGGAAGCTAAGGCTAAAAATATCACTCTGGGAATCAAGTCCCTCCGCGACGGATTAAAAGATTTTGCAGATACCTTCAAGGCTATCAAGCAGGGGGAGCATGTTCAGCCTGAACCGGAGAGAATATATTTCACTGACTTTGTGGCCTTTCGTAAGGCGATGACACCTCAGAGGTTTGCCCTACTCAAGATGATTCGTGAAAAGCATCCTGAATCCATCAGTTGTCTCGTGAACTTATCCGGTAGAAATATTAAAAATATATCGGAGGATGTGAAGGTATTGGTGAACCTTGGACTGGTTGAAATCTCGAAGACAGGCAAGACCAAGGCCCCACACCTGCGTTATGAAAAAATCACGGTTGAACTTGCGGTATAGGTGGCACAAAGGGGTCAAGCTTCAGGCTTCCAAGATGACACGACTGATTCAGTCAAAGATTGAACAGCTTGCTACTGATCCGTTTGCACAAACAATAACGTCAAGAGGCTGGGGGGCCGCCCCGGCTATCGTTTGCGTGTCGGTGTTTGGCGAGTCATTTAAGATACAGGAGCCTCTTGCAAAAATGGTCTTTTCGCCTAAACTCTGCGTTATGCTTAAAATTTTATCCTCAGAATATCAACTATATGCCTGCGGTAAAATTTTTCGCATGCCTTGATTTTGAACGAAAATCCTCATTTTGCAAAAGGCTCACAGGAAACGCGGATTGTGATTTACGTGCTGGCAATCGCACCCAGGGGAGGAATTTACCAATGAATGAGATACAATATATCAGAACCGGCAACAAAAAAACTCACGCTGTTGTGCCGATCGATTTATTCAACCGTCTGCTCGAAGCCACAGAAGACCTTGACGACATCGCCCTGTACGATGAAGCCAAACGCAACGACGACGGCTTCCAGCAGAAAAATGGGGGTTAGAGTAAAATTATCCACCCCTTTTTTTCTGTATCGAGGAAATCATGGACACTCCCCTATCCCCCCTTGAACAGAACGCATACAATTTTCCATACTTTTATATGGAAAATGACGATACAATGTGCTAACTTAATCATATGAAGAAAATACGGTTTGAGTGGGACGCAACAAAAGACTCTGAAAATCATAGCAAACATGCCATATCGTTTTCTCTGGCGCAATATGCCTTCGCTGACCCCGACCGTGTCATAGCCGAAGATCTAATTCACAGTGAAACTGAAAAACGTTATTTCTGTTTTGGGTTAGTTGAAGGTGGCATACTCACCGTCCGGTTTACTTATCGCAGCAGTATAATTCGCATTTTTGGCGCCGGTTATTTGGCGAAAGGGTAAGGCAATTTATGAGCGCAAGAATAAAGTACACCAATGAACCAATTGAGGCTAAAATTATTCAAGACTTTCTTCCTCCGCCCGACGAACTTGCTTTTCGGGAGCAAGGTGTAAAAGTTACCATTGCTCTCAGCAAAAAAAGCATTGAGTTCTTCAAATCTGAGGCGACAAAACACCATACTCAGTATCAACGAATGATCCGCAAGCTTATTGACAGCTATGTGGATGTTTATGACAAACCTTAGAACCCACATCCCTGTAGGCAGGGACAACCTCACGCCGGACGATGGCACTGTGCTGGTTACTTTTCCCGATGTACCGGAGGCTGTTACCTTGGGCGCAGATGAAGACGAGGCTATGCTCTACGCAGTAGATGTGTTAGAAACTGCGCTTTCCATGTATGTGGATGCACGCAAGCTTTTGCCATCCGTGAGTAAGCCATTGCGTGGTCAAAAGACTGCTAAGGAGATCAGGAAAAAAGGGGGCCCTTTTTGTCACTATTACCCATGATACTATTCCAGACTGTTTCCAAGAGTTATTCCAAAGAAATTGGCGCTCCAGCCTATACAGCCCTTAACAATCTCTCCTTTACTGTTCACAAAGGCGAGACTCTCGGCCTCATTGGCGCCAACGGCGCGGGCAAGTCCACCAGCATCCGTCTGCTCATGGACTTCATCCGGCCAGATCGGGGGACAATCCGGCTTTTCGATGCGTCTCCCCAAGCCCCCCAGCTTCGCCGACAGATCGGCTACCTGCCGGAGGTCGCCAATTTTCCGGCCAACCTCACCGCAATCGATCTGCTTCGCTTCACCGGCGCGACCTGTGATGTGCCCAAGGACATTCTGCACCAACGCTCCCATGAGCTGCTGACCTTACTTGACCTGTGGGAGGTGCGGCGTCGCCCTCTGCGTTCCTACTCCAAAGGCATGCAGCAACGCGCCAACTTCGCCATCGCCCTGATCAATGACCCGGAGCTACTGATCCTGGATGAACCGATGAGCGGCCTTGATCCCATGGGCCGCAAAAAAATCATCGACCTGATCGGCCAGTTAAAAGAGACGGGCAAGACCATCCTCTTCTGTTCCCATATCCTCGAGGATGTGGACCGGCTGGTGGATAGCGTCCTTCTCCTCCATAAGGGGAAAAAACTCTTCCATGGCCCGCCGGACGAACTGGCTGCAGAGGAGGACAAACCATCCATGGCCGAGGCCTTTGTCAGCCGGGTTAAACGGGAGGAAAGCCATGTTTAACCCCTTGAGCTCAATGCGCCGCATCCGCGCTCTGGCCCGTCTCATCATCCTTGACGGCCTCAGGCGTCACGCCCTGATCGGTCTTGTCCTTTTTGCCCTGGCCGGGACAACCGGCGGCCTGTTTTTTTTCGATTTTATCCCTCGGGATATCGGCAGGGCCGCCAACGATTTTCTCTTCTCCATCACCTGGCTGACCGGTTTCATCTTCCTGCTGTTTCACGCCGTCCAGGTCATGGCCTGGGACAATGAACGCGGGGCGCTGCACACCTTCCTCGCCCGCCCCATATCCCGCACCGAATACGCCCTGGCGCTTTATGCCGGACTGGCCGTTCTCTTGCTGGCGCTCAACATCATCCTCGGCGGCTTGGGCTGGGGTGTGCTGAAACTCATCAAAGGTTCAGTGGGAGCATCATACTTTCAAAACCTGTCGCTCCCCTTCTTTCTCTTGACTGGTGCGGGGCTGTACTGGATCCAACTGATGATCCTTGCTGTAATCCTCCTGTTCTCAAGCGCCGTACGGGGCAGCTTTCCCGTCCTGCTCCTCACCCTCTGCTATTATTTTATCTGTTCCGGGTTGCCCGTGGTCAGGGAATCACTCAAACAGAAAAGCGCTGCGGCCTCCAGTCAATCGTTGGACGCCCTGCTCAAATGGCTGACCGCCATCTTCCCGGATTTTTCCTGGCTGGACTTCAAGACCCTGGCCGCCTCCAGTGATCCAATCCCGGTTGTCTCACAACTGGCACTCCCCTTTGCCCTGGCAACACTCTATATCGTCATTGTCCTGTGGCTGGCCTGTGCCATCTATGAACGGCGAGACCTGCAATGATGACCGTAATTGCACGCGTCATCTTTCTTGCAGGAATCATCCTGCTCTATGGGTTTGTCTTTTCAGTTCAGGAACAAAAGGATCAAGAGCATGAAAGATCACTCGAAATTGCCCTGCCGGTCAGCTTCCACAAGATCGCCGCCGGCTACCTCAAGCAACTGGCCGC
>JANMTN010000128.1:0-1840 GCA_031390685.1 Desulfobulbaceae bacterium | reverse complement strand
TGGCCACGGACAACCCGGTGACGATCATGCCGATGACCGTGGTCAGGATACAGACCAGACTGGGCACGGTGAACCAGCGGAACTCGAGGTTGGGATTGAACCAGTTGCGCGCCACCAGATTGATGCCGGATTGCTGACCCTTACCAGCTCGTTTGGCCCGATAGCGGTCGAAGATACGCCCGGCATAGCCCTGGACGATCTGGGCGGCATTGGTTTTACGGCCATCAAGGATGAAACTGACCTGAGCTGCCTGCCCGCGTTCAAGGTCGCGTGAAAAATTCTGCGGGATCCAGAGCACGGCGATGGCCTGCTGCTCGTTGATTACTGCCGGGATCTCTTCCGGCCGCTGCAGGTGAATCACCCCGCTGAAGGTTCTGGCTGCCGTGAAATCCTGTTCCAGGGTCAGGGCCGGCTGACCGCGATCAAGGTTGAGAATGGCCAGGGTCTGGTTCTTGACCTCCTGGGTGGCGGCAAAAGAAAAGATGAAAAGCTGGACCAGGGGGGGAACGATGAGGACCATGCGGCTTTTCCTGTCCCGCAGAATGGCCAGCAGTTCCTTGATAATCAGGGCGCGGATGCGGTTGAACATGGCTTACCTCAGGCGTTTGACGGTTTTTCTGGCTGTGAGGAAAAACAGCACCGCCGCCAGCAGCAGTAAAATACCGACGTTGGGAAGCAGGAGTGACCAGACATCTCCCACCAGGAACAGGGTCTGGAGATTGGTCACCAGATAACGGGCCGGGATAATGCGGGTCACGGCGCGGATCGGGGGCGGCATGGAGGCTATCTCAAAGATGAATCCGGAAAGCAGAAACGCCGGCAGAAACCCGGTGATCAGGGCGACCATGGCGGCGATGAACTGATTTTTGGATGCCGATGAGATCAGCAGCCCCTGTCCCAGGGCGGCCAGAAGAAAAGCCCCGGAACTGAGGAGCAAGGCCGGCAGTGATCCCCGGAACGGCAAGTCGAACAAGGTCACGGAGATGGCGACGCTGCCGAGCATGGCCAGCATTCCTAAAATGAAATAGGGGAGAAGTTTACTGATAATGAGTTCGCTGATGGCGACCGGCGTGGCCATCAGCGCCTCCATGGTGCCCCGTTCCCATTCCCTGGCCACAACCAGGGCGGTGAGCAGGGTGCCGATGATGGCCATGATAATAGCCAGGGCCCCCGGTATCAGGGAGTTGCGGCTTGTAAGCTCCGGATTGAACCAGATGCGGGTTATCAGCTGCGGTCCGTGTTGATTCCAGACGGCATGATTCCGCTGCCGCATGGCCCACCAGGTATTGACCACCCCCTGGGCATAGTTCTGGACATAGTTGGCGGTATTGGCCTCGCTGCCGTCGGCGATGACCTGCAGTGTGGCCGCACTGCCGCCCTTTTCCACCTGCCGGGAAAAATCCTCGGGAATCACCACCAGGCCCCGTAACCGTCCGGCCAACAGCTCCTGCTCCAGAAGCTGTTCGTCGCGGCTGAGGTGGGCCCGGAAATAGGGGCTGGCGAGAAAGGCCGCGGCCAGACTGTCGGCATCCTTGCCCGGATCCTGGATCGCCACCCCGATTTTTATTTCCCTGGCGTCCAGGGAAACACCGAATCCATAAAGAAATAGCAGGATTACGGGTAGGACAAAGGCGATCATCAGGCTGCTGGGGTCACGCCGGATCTGGGTGAACTCCTTGCGGATGAGGGCGCTCATGCGCCGCAGGCGGTTGTTCACGGCGCCTCCTCATGCTTTGCGTCCCACTGCTGGAGCAGGGAGATAAATGCCTCCTCCAGGGTCGGGTCCGGTATCTGCGGACTCCTGGTCTGGGCCTTCAGTTCATCGGGCGGACCACTGGCA
>JANMTN010000120.1:0-8767 GCA_031390685.1 Desulfobulbaceae bacterium | reverse complement strand
CCGCTTCCGCCCGCTCCGGGTCGGTAAAATAGTTCTTGAACGGCGCGCCGATCAATTCGTCGCGTGTGCAATCGGTTAGCGCCTCCATCTGCTTGTTGACGTCGGTGATGATGCCAAGCGGATCGGTGGTCATCAGCGCGTCGATGTTGGATTCAATAAGCGAGCGCGTGTAGAACTGCTGGTCGCGCAGCCGCTGATCGAGTTTCTTTTGTTCGGCTTCGACCTGTTTGCGCGCCGTGTTGTCGGTGCCGATCAGCAGGTAGCCGATGATGGCATTTTGCGCGTCGCGCAGGGCCGTAACCGACACCACTGCCGGGAAGCGCGTACCGTCCTTGCGAATATAGGTCAGTTCGTAGATATCCTCGATGCCGCGTGAGGCCTTGAACACCAAAGCCTCGAAGCCGGGCGTAATCGGCGTGGACAGCTCGAGACTCAACGCCTTGGCGCGCGCGATCACTTCCTGTGGATCGGAAATATCGGCCGGCGTGATCTTGTTCATCACTTCGTCTGCCGTGTAGCCCAGCATCCGCTCGGCGCCGACATTAAAAATCTGGATGACGCCCTGCGCGTCGGTGGCGATGCTCGAGAAATTGGCGCTGTTGAAAATCGCGCTCTGTAGTGCCCCTGTCTTAAGCAAGGTCTCCTGGCGTCGGACCTCTGTGATGTGTCTTGCCGTGCTGGCAGAGGGGTTGACAGTGGTGGAATCATGGCTGTTCGTTGTCATACTAAACCTTTTCTAAGAATGCTATTTTCTAACGTCAGGCGTTTGGTAGTAATTGATCTTCATCCGACTGCTCAAGCACCCCCAACCCGTCGGTGGGGACGCTGCAATCTGCCAATAGTGGAAAGGAGGTTCTCTTGCTGTGACGGGGTCCATTTGAGGGAATACCGTACTCGTTCATTACCACTGTTTGCCGGTTCACTTACTTTTTTATAGGTCATAGATATACCACTATTCTGATTAAATGTCCTAAACGTTGTAAAATTCCTTGAAAAACAGGGTGTTGAGAATGAATATGAAGGTTGTTCGTTGGACAATGTACCAACGCTGAAGAAGGAGTGCCTTTATTGTTTCATCGACAGGCCGTCATATCTGACGGTTCTGTTAAATGCGATACCTGCAGTTGACGGTTTATCCTTCAACTCAGTTGCACGCTCTCAATTTTATTCTGTATAATCAAGTCATTATTCTCGAATCGTCGGCAATTCTCATCTGGCACGTTAGTTGCATTATCTTTTTCAGAAACTGGCAGGCAAACGGATTTGCCACTAATTGCTTTTTTAGATTTGTAAACCCTCAAGGAAAGGAAACACGTTATGACCAAAAAATATTCAAAAATGTTGTTTCAGACAGTACTACTCAGCAGCATTTTTATAGCGGGGAGCGCAAGCGCTGGCGACGGCATCGGTCCAATGCCGGTAAGCCTTGGCCAGGCTGGCACATTCGCGATTCTGAGCCAAACCGGAATAACCAACGTTTATCGGTCCGCTATTGTTGGGGATGTTGGAACGAGCCCCATCACCGGTGCAGCTCTCCTTCTCACCTGCGGGGAAGTGTCAGGGAATATATACACCGTCGACGCGGCTGGTCCTCTCCCTTGCGCGACGACTGACGCCACCTTCCTGACCTCGGCTGTGGGCGACATGGGCTTCGCGTACGACGACGCTGCGGGACGACCTGATCCCGATTTCAGTGAACTGGGCGCCGGTGAGATTGGCGGGCTGACCCTCACTCCCGGCCTCTACAAATGGACTACGAGTCTTTTGATTAGCACGGATGTCACGCTCACGGGCGGGCCGGACGATGTCTGGATCTTGCAGGTGGCGGGAAACCTGAACCAGGCCAACGCTACGCGGGTGACGCTTGCCGGCGGTGCCCTGGCCAAGAACATCTTCTGGCAGGTCGCCGGCGCGACGACTCTTGGGACCAATGCCCACTTTGAAGGCATCCTCCTCGATAAAACCATGATCGCCGTGAACACGGGAACATCGGTCAACGGCAGACTGATGGCGCAGACTGCGGTCACTCTGCAGATGAATGCGATTACCGAGCCCGCCAAATAAGGACGCATGCCTCATATGTGGGTTTGACGCACCCACACCGGTAATATTAAAGGGTTACAGGTTTCGGCCTGTAACCCTTTAATTCAACCAGACAAACACTTTTTGCAAACAATTAGCCAGGGATACGTGAGTACGGGCGACACCATACTTTTTCAAAGTTCTCTTACCTTGAGATATTTTGCTATTTCCTCTACTCCTGTCGAATAGAGCTGATCAAGGAACGCGACCTGAAAACTGCCGGGCTTGTTACTTGTTTGAATCACAGAAGCGATTTCTTTCATTCATCCTTTTTGTAAAATCACTCATTTTCTATTTTTTTGATTTCTTTTCCACTACCTCCTGGGACCAGGACATGGCAGCCATAGCTTGTGGAAAGCCTATCGTTGAAATAAGAAGCAGCAGGGAGTGAGAGATCTCCTCGGGACTTGCTCCAGCCTGCAGCGCCCTGCGGGTATGTGAACATACCGATCCTTCCGACTGCACAGCGGCAGCAGCCGCTAACTGGATCAGATGAGAGGTCTTCTCATCGAGGGGGCCGGTCTTGCGCAGAATTGTTCCAAGACTTTCAACAGCACTGATGACCTCCGGGAACTGCTTGCTGACTTTCTTGTAAAACGGCGGAATGCTTTTATCAGACATGGATGTCTCCTTGTACAAGATGTTGTAAAGTGGAAAGCCTGAACAGATTTTCAGCTTTCTGCTACGATCTTATATCAGTTTATGATATGAGGCGGAGAAAAGTCAAAGAGTATGAGTAAAATCGAGAGTGGCCAGGTGAGCTGAGACCTCTCGGTCAGAGTCAAGATTTTTGTTTATCCGTATGCTTCATTGCAGATTGACCAACTTTGCTACTATTTTTGGCTTTTTTCCGTTTCTCAGTATAGGCCGTCTCATTCAACTCTGACTCCTTCTTGAGCTTCACATAATTGCCATAGTGTTCCGGCTGCAGTTTACCGCCTTTTATCGCCAGCAAAACTGCGCATCCGGGTTCATTGGTGTGGCTGCAATTGGTGAAGCGGCAACTGAGGGCTAATTCCTGGATATCATCGAAGCATTCACCGATTCCTTCGCTCGCGCCAAAAATGCCGATCTCTCGCATTCCCGGCGTATCGATAAACATGGCGCCCTGCTCAAGGACAATAAGTTGCCGACGCACCGTCGTGTGTCGGCCTTCTCCGGAATCACTTACTGTTGCTGTTTTCAATGTATCCTGGCCAGCGAGCTGGTTAATGAGCGTTGATTTGCCGACTCCTGAGGATCCAAGGAGACAATATGTTTTCCCAGGGCCCATAAGCTCTTTGATCTGGTCCAGACCGGCTCCGGTTACATTGCTGACAGCAATAATCCTGGTGCTGATCCCGCCACGACGAATCTGCAGGATTAATTGTTCTAATTCATCACCACTGACCAGATCGGTCTTGGTCAGAACAAGCGCAGGTTCAACATGACCTTCACTGGCCATCACCAGATAGCGTTCCAGGCGGGCCACATTAAAATCGTAGTGGCACGATTGAACGATGAAGGCGACATCAATATTGGCCGCGATCATCTGCAACTCGATATTCTTGCCGGCAGATTTCCGATGCAGAAACGATTTTCTTGGCAGAACCGTATGAATACTCGCTGAATCTACAGAGTCGTAATGCACACAGACCCAATCACCGACACAAGGCATATCCATAGTCGATTCGGTAAAGTTCAGAAATCTGCCTGTTGCCCTGGCAGGTACCTCCCCCTCCTCATTCCTGACGACATACCAGCCTCGATCAACCGCCGTTACCCGGGCAATTCGCTGTTCAGGTTGACAAAGTCCACTGGCCTGGTCTTGAAACCAGCGGTCCAATCCAAGTTTGCTCAATTCCATGGGAGTATTTTCCATCTTTCGATCTGAATTCGCATATTCTCTCTCAAAATAGGTGCCAAAGTGGGTGTGCCATAAGGGCAGAGGCATTCTCCTCTCTGTTTTCTCCGAAGACTATTTTCTTTCAACTTTTAATACCTTGCTTGAAATCCAAGCGGCCCATAAATTGCTGATGCCTGTATAGGCCAGGGCGTACAATACGCAAAAGAAAAGAACTGCAAGAAAGACAAGCGGTGACCAGGGGTGATACGATTTCAGACTGTCGGACACAATTACAATGATACTGCCGTGAATAAGCCAGATTGCGGCCGAAGAATTACCGAGAAAGGTGAGGATGGGGCTCTCGTGCCGATATGAGAGTAAAACAAGAGCAAAAATAAACACGGGAGCAAGAATGAAATCCGCCCGGGTATTGATCGTTGTATATTGAAAAATGTTAATGCCCTTTTTGGAGAGTACTCCGAAAAACTCCCCAATATCGAAAAAAAAATAACGAAACGACAAAACTGCTGCAATCAGGGCTAACGCCGTAGCATAGCGCCAAAAAGAAGGATGCAGCCTGTTGAGCGATCGCTGCAGGATCGTTTCCAAGATTCCCGAGACAGCCAGACAAAACCCGGTAAAAAAATAAAGCTGGTTGGGCCAGAAGAGATTGACCGGGAAGGTTTTGTACAGAATGGAGCTCAAGCCCATGCTCTCAATTGCTCGGGCAAAATAGGGGAAACCGCTTACCGGTGCTGACAACAGATAAAGGATAAAAGACAGGCACAGCAGAGGGCCCCAGGAAAATCGACGAACACACAACACCGCCAAGGGTGTTAAGAGCAGCAGCTCAACATAGATGATAAAAAACCACCAGGAACCGTTTATGGTCACATTAAATCCCAGGAAGGTCTCAACCGCATGCCGCCAAGACTTCAGGGGCAAGACTCCGGTCCAGAGAAAGAGAATCAACACGGACACCAGCACTGTGACGATGTAAAGAGTATAAATATTCTGCAGACGGCGGAGCGTACTCTGCCACAAATGACAATCAGCACGGGATGACTGCCAGAGCCCATAACCGCTAACAAAAAAGAAAAGGGGAATACAAAGCTTACCGACGGATGAGAGAAAGAATTCAACACCACCCCCGCTGCCGCCGAAAACACCGGTAAGCAAATGATTTTTTGAAGGAAACAGAAACAGATGATGCAAAATCAGCATAACGATAGCCACACCTTTGATAGAGGTAGACTGCTGTCTGCTAAAGATCAATGTTTCTCTTTGTTCCTGCACGAGAAAAGGGGATAGAATTATTTTTTTTCCTTAAGCCTGCCAGCCCCACGTATTTCAATACGAAAGTCTCACTCTTGGTCTCTTTCGTCAGTCCTGGACAGAGATGAAAAGAAAGTGCGGAAGTTGCCGCGCCACCGTCTCTTCAAGAATAAGATCAGACTGATCGGGGAATAATACTTCATTACTGTCAATCAGATCAAAATGCTGCTGCACTTATGATTGAAACCAATCTACCCGAGAAAAGCCTTTTAGCAAACAATTCGTTAGACACAAGCGATTTGACCCATTTCCTGAATTTAAGGAATAAGTATATAAGTGTGCCACGGCACAGTGGCCGTGATCCCGGCGCTGAAAATCAATGACCTCGGCCTCTTTGACGGAGAGAGGTTTGAACTGACTGACCTCTTTATCTGAGCCCTGCTGGTACAGTTCCAGACGACAACTCACACGAGCCATCTCTGCGGAAATTCTCAGAGAGACTCAACAGAGGAATTTTTCAAGACAGCTAACAAATTGACGCCTCAACTTACCGTATTGCAATCATTTTATGGTAGACTTTGGATGGGACTGTTTAATACAAGAGATGAACATCAGCGAACGGACGACCGAGGCTGCCGCCTTTGCCACCCTTTCGACTGCCATAAGACCGTTGTTGAAAAAGTACATTTTTTAAAGGAGATGCTATGATAAAAAAGAGCTTTATCGTTGCCCTGGTGCTGGCCATAGCCATGAGTGGCTGGCTCGCCTACTATTTTTCCGCGAAAGAGGTGATTAAACGCCAGTTTACCGGGCTTGCGGTGGAGCTTGGCAAGGAAGGGCAGGAGTCGCCGCTACAGATGGCTCTGAAAATGGGCAAGATCAAGAAGATGCTGGAAAAGGACTGTCTGGTAACCATTCCTGAAATGGGCTATAGTGAGGTACTGGAACAGGATTTGATTATCCATTACCTCATCTATCACCGCAATCGCTTCGTCCTGCTCACCGTTGCCTTTGAAGATGTGATTGTTGACATTCCGGTCAAGGGGCAGGCCACAGTGCAAAGCACGGTTAGCCTCCGGCACCAGAATATGGCCCAGACAGAGCTTGTTGAAGAAAGTCACCAGGTCGAGATTGCCCTGGTCAAGAGCGATAAAAAATGGCTGTTCCATAAGGTCACTATGCCGGAAGCCCTGGTGGAGTAGGACAATGGATATTTTCAGGCTTCTTTGCTGCTTCCCGCCCACTACCGTCTCGCATTCAGGGAATTCGGACTTTCAATTGGCATCATGCGGTTGAAAGGCTGACAACATCATCGCCTTGACGCCGGGGAGCATCATCACCACCTAACCTTGATAGACCAGACCTGGAAACCGGACACCACGATCGCAACCTTGCAAAGGTCGCTGAAACGGAGAGTGCCGCGCTCGTCCATCCGGCAGATATCGCCGGTGGAGATCCAGCCGTCGGCGGAGCAGACTACACAATTACACTATCAAAAGAATAAACTGCAAGTCAATGGGTGCTGCGCAAGTGGTCAGTACTCCCTTGCCAGGATTTGCGATGCACATACTCTCTTTTAAAAGAGAGCAAGCGCTACATACAGGATGAATTTCAAGATAGCAAAAAAACGACACCTCAAATTACCGCGTTGCAGGAGTTTTATGGTAAGATTAAGAAGTGTGGAGTTTATACGATATCGGCTATGGCCATCCCTGAGCGGCGGTCAAGGCCGAGGCCGGACACGAACAAGGGAGGCGCGAATCGCAATCAGGAGGGTAGATGCGATGTTGATTCCAGATGGATATCCAGGGCGGATCCTCCGGGGGGCTTACTCTCCGGCCTTGCGCGAGCACTTGCGGCGCAGTATCAAACGTCTTGAGGATTTTGAACGCTTGGGACTCGCCCCCATGGTCTATGTGGCAGCCTGGCAGGAGCAGGAAAAGATGATCTGGTATGAGTTTGTCAGCCAGCGACTTCTCCGGCTCCTGGACTGCCAAGGCGATCAGGCCGCGGATCGTTTCCGTTCCCTGGTTCTCGACCAGAGGACCTACAGCTCCCACGAAGGCGACCTCGACGTCCATGAGGAGATCACACCCTCCGGCCGCCTGCGTGAGGATGGGGACAACCTGCGTGAACATCGGTTGCGGACAGGACGGATGGAGGCCATCTACAAGATGAACATTGCCGGCACCAGCTGGCTCAAGGACAGCTCGGTCCTTGAAATATGGAGGGCGGACGGTATCTGTCTCTCATGCGGCTGCCTGCTCAATGTCTCCAAGGAAATGGAACAGAAAGATCAGATCCACCGGGAGAATATGGTAGTCCAACGGGACAAGTCAATCCTGGTGGCAATGGAGCGGGCCAATGCCCTGAACAACATGGCGGTCAGGCTCTGTCACGAGATTCGCAACCCCATCGCCTCGCTCGGCGGTCTAGTCAGACGGCTCCATTCGATGTGCGAGCCAGAGGCCAAAATGGCCCGCTATCTGGAGGTGATTGCACATGAGACGGTCAGGCTGGAAAAGATCCTGGCCGGCTTTGTCGCCTATACCGGTACCCCTCAGCTGCGCCGGGAGCCGGTCGATCCCAGGGCCCTGCTCGGTTCCGTCCTCTGTCTGCTCAAGACCGAGATGGAGAAGCAGGGCATCGAACCGCTCCTCCATGATCAGGCGGATCTGCCCGCCCTCTTCATCGACCGGGAACTTATGGAGGAGGCCCTGCTCCATGTGGTCAAGAACGGAATCGAGGCATTGCCTGGGGGCGGAGCGATTGAGTGTTTCCTCGAACGGGCGGAGGGGGCGTTGCGGATCAGGATTCGCGACCATGGCGCCGGGATCCAGGAAAACATCCGGGCCCGGATCTTTGAACCCTTCTTCACCACCAAGGTGTACGGAGCGGGACTCGGCCTCTCCATGGCCGACAAGGTGATCCAGCTGCATGGCGGCACCCTTGCCCTCCAGGCTGGCCAGGAACGGGGAACCGAGGCAGTCATCCTCCTGCCGGGACAAAAAGCGACCAGTGAATCAGCCACTTGATGAAGGAATTTTCTGGCCACACGAAAACATGGCAAACAAAACAATCCGGTTGGCTTCGTCTTGAAAACCCTCATTTATGGCGCGGGAGAAGTCTCCTTTATGGATTTCAATCAAGATGTCTCAACTTTTCCAGAGCTTGCCTTAATGGGCAGCCGGAGGAGGTCTCGAGCCCTTCTCTATAGGCCTTAAGCAACTCTACCGACCGGCCTGCCAGCATCCTTCTGATTTCTCGTCTCTTGCCCGTGATCCCGGGAATCCTCATCGATTCATAGGCAGTAGTTTGATGCCTCATCCAGGCGATCACTGCCTTGGCCGCCCTCTCTTCGACTGGGATCATCGCTGTCCGCGCCACCGTTCCGCTGCCTACGGGAACCGCATGAACGGTAATCGCCTCAGCCATCTCTTTTTCCAACTCTTGGTGTCTTGGGGCAAAGGCGAGGAAGGTGCGGACTTTAAGGCAAAATTCCTTCTCATACTCAACCTGCTTCTTGCCCCGACGCTGACGGTCACTTGCTAATTTCTTCTGGTATGCCGCCGTTGACCGAACAGC
>JANMTN010000051.1:0-4201 GCA_031390685.1 Desulfobulbaceae bacterium | reverse complement strand
CACGTGCAATTGCTGGAGCTTGCCATGCGCCATCTGGCCCCCGGCGGTCTGCTGATCTTTTCCACTAATTTCCGCAAGTTTATCCTTGATGAATCCTTAGGCCAACGTTTTGCCATCCGTGATATCAGTCGTGAAACTATTCCTCTGGATTTTGAACGGCACAGCCGGATTCATCAGTGCTGGGAGTTTCGGAGCCATGATTCTTAAACAATGACCTGTTTGGCAATCTGACAGAATCTGTTTATTCTATAACCCTTCACTAGCCGCCTTCACAGGGACGGGGTAATATTCTTGAAAATATTGATGGCCATATTATGGCTAGTTACAAATGATATTTGTAACAAATTATAATACAGTTACCTCTTTTTTAACCAAATACGCATAAAGGAAACCTCTATGATCATCACTGACTGGATTCACACTATTGCCGGATTTTTTATACTCCTCTCTTTAGCCTTGGGGGTTGAGGCCAGCCCCTTCTTTCACCATCCATACTGGCTCTTTGTCACCGCCTTTGTGGGGGCCAATCTCTTCCAGTTCGGATCCACCAAGTTCTGTCCCCTGGGCATGATCCTGAAGGGCCTGGGAGTGGCCGAGACACGCTGCTGCAATTCTGTGAAGTAACTTATAGACTGCCACAAGCGAGTATAGAAGGTGAATAGTCTGTATTCTTTCAGACTGTTGCTAAACCCCTACAGACTATCCACCTGAGTCGTTATGACTCCCTCAGTGCACTGAACAGGAGATACACGGGTCATAAGCCCGCACCAGCATCTCCGATAGCAGCTCAATCTCTTTGTCAGTCTTGCCCCGACCTACACAGAACAAGGCAAGCTCCTCAATATCATGACGGATATTGGCGTGATTCTGGCTGGTGGGGATTACACAATCGGCCTTGACAATCCTGCCCGCAGAATCAAGATGCAGACTGTGATAGAGAATTCCCCGGGGAACTTCCACCGCCGCCACCCCAATCCCTGCCCTGACTGCAACCGTCTGCCGTGGTTCCTGCCAGGTCTCAGCCAGTAGATCATCAATCAGCTGCATTGATTCCAGCACTACCTGCACACATTCCACCAATTGGGCCACCACATTCATAAAAGGGTTATGAGTCACCGGCACAAGTCCAAACCCTTCGGCAATGACCCTGGCCTCCGGCAGCAGACCTGCAAAGTTATTATTTATCCGGGCCAGGGCGCCCACGGCCAGAGATTTCCGGGAGAGACGACTCAGTTTTGAGGTGGAATAGTCCGCCATATATTCATTGGTCATGGCCGCGTATTCATGCTCCTGCTTCACCACCCCGTCTGTGGAGATGAGGTCGCCGCCGATAAAGGGATAATCACCCTCGCCCTTCAGGGACACGAACTCGGTCTCCCGCCGGAAATCAGGGATGGAAAAAGACCTGAACAGATCAACACTGGCCCCAAGATCTGCAAGAGATGCCTGCAGACGCTGCCTGAACTGGCCCAGCCGATACCGGTCCGGCAACATGGTAAAACCACCGACCACGGTGCGAGTAGGGTGCAGCCTGCGGCCACCCACCTCGTCACAGATATCGTTGGCCAGGAGCTTGAGACGGAGGGACTGCTGCACCACCTCTGGATGGCTCTTAACCAAGGGCAGGACACTGCCGACTCCCAGGTAATCAGGGGCCGCCAGAAAATAGATATGGAGGATATGGCTCTGCAGGGTCTCCATGTGTTTGAGCAGCAGCCGCAACCTTCTGGTCTGCAAGGTAGGCCTGATCCCAAAGCCGTTTTCCACGGCCCGGATTGAGGCCAGGGTATGGCCAATGGAGCAGATTCCGCAGATCCGACCGCAGAGATAGGGCGCATTTTCAAAATTTTTCCCCACCAGGATGGCCTCGAAAAACCGCGGCGTCTCCACTACCTCCCAGCTGGCCTCCCGCACCTTCCCGTCTTCAATGACAATACGGATGTTGCCGTGCCCTTCGACCCTGGTCAGATGTTTGATATCAATATCACAGGAGATCTTCATTTTGGTTCCTCCTTCGCGGCCTTGATATCAGCAATAAACCCGGCAAAGCCGCCAAAACATTCCAGTCGATCCATCATCCGCTCCTGGGAGATACCCCTTTCCGCCATGATGATCTGCAACCGGGCAAGATTAGCATCGGGTGCCGGCCCCCGGCAGCCCCAGCAGCCCAGGCGGTTGGAAGGACACCAGGCATCACAGCCGGCTCGTGTCACCGGGCCGAGACAGGGCTCGCTCAGCTCAAAGAGACAGATATTTTCGCGGGCCTTGCACTCCATGCACACCGGGTATTGCGGATGATGGATCTGTTCGCCCAGAACCAGGGCGGTGACAATACACTCCACCTCCTCCTTCTTGATCGGACAGCCGTAGATCTCCAGATCCACCTTAATGACTGCGGAAAGAGGTTTTACCTCCTGGGTCTCGATGGGAAAGGAGCCATAGACCTCTTTTTTCACCCACTCCAGATCGTTGAAACGATTTTTCAACTGGTTGACTCCGCCAAAACAGGCACAACTGCCGAGTGCCACCACCAGCCTCGCCTGCCTCCGGATCCCCCTGAGCACCTCTTCCTCATCAGCCCGGGTAATGGAGCCCTCGACAAAGGCGATCTCATAATCATCGCCCGCCTCCTTCATCCCCTCCCGAAAACGGACAATCTCGACCAGGGAGAGAAAATCAAGCAGGGTCGCCTCATTATTGAGCAGTTGCAGCTGACAACCCTCACAGGAACTCAGCTCAAAAAAAGCCACCTTCGGCCTGGACACCGGGACTCCCAGAAAGGTCTTTTTCGTCGTCATTTCAGGCCCTGTCCAAGAATAATTTATATGTTTCCATGCCGTAATGTCCGGTTATTCGTTATTTTCAAGACTTGTTGTTATCCGCAAGACGCCTCTCAAAGCAACAGCCAGAAAAAATTAGCCGTTGCTTTGAAGCGGCATAAGGTGCCGTAATAAAATAAGCAAAAAAACACTGCTTATTTCATAACAGTCGTTGCATGTTATTGGCCAGACGCCTCGCAAAGAAACAGCCGGAAATGATTGCTGTTTCTTTGGCGAGGCATAAGGTGCCGTAAGCTAAGCAAGCAAGAAAGAGACCTTGCTTGCTTAGCAACGGCACCTAAATAGCCTCTTTCAGATTCAACACCGACCAGTAATCAAAGACCGGACCATCAAGACAGGTATAGGTGGAGCCGATATTGCAGCGGCAGCACTTGCCCCGGCCGCAGTGCATCCGCCGCTCCAGCGAAACAAAGATCTTTTCCACCGGCACCCCGGCCCCGATCAGCAGGTCGCAGACAAAACGGAACATGATTGGCGGCCCGCAGACAATGGCGCTGGTGCGCTTCCGAAAGCGATCAGGGATACTGGCTGCTATACGCCGTTTCAGGATCTCGGTGATTAACCCCACCGGCCCCTGCCATCCTTCCTCGGCTTGATCAACAATGATATCAAGCCCCACATCAAACTGCCGCCACATTGCATACTCATAGCCAAAAAGCAATTCAGAAGGCCGGCGCGCCCCATAAATGATATCCACCTGACCATAACGGCTGCGTTTTTCCAGCACCGTCAGGATGGGAGAACGCAGCGACGCAATCCCCAGGCCGCCGGCAATAAGCAGGATATCCTCACCCTCCATCTTCTCCACCGGAAAATGGGTGCCAAAGGGACCGCTGATCCCAACCCTGGTGCCCCGCTCCACCCGATCGAGAAACCTGGTCATATTGCCGACCGCCCGGATGCACAGTTCAATATCACCATGCCGGACAGGAGACGAGGAGATGGAGAAAGGGGCCTCACCGATACCCGGCAACTCCAGCATGACAAACTGCCCCGGCTTGAAGATGAACCGCTCTCGTTCCACTGGATCAACAAGCTGGATCTGATAGAGCTTTTCCATCCTGGTCAGGGGATAGATATTGGTGATTTCAGCCTTGTAGGAATACTCAAATTGCTCTCCGGCAACCGGCTGGATAAAATCAAAATTAGTCTTCATCATTTTACTCCTGATGGTCTATCCAAAAGTCATTCAGGAGATGGCTAAGCCAAAGGGCCCAAAGACAAAGGATGCAGCGCGCCCCAAAGGAAGTGCCCTTGGGGTACAACGAAGTATTTGGGCCTTAGCTCTTAGCCATCACTTGCTGGCCCGGACACTGGCGATCACCTCCGGCACCGTGATATGCGCCAGACAGGCCTGCCCG
>JANMTN010000046.1:0-2931 GCA_031390685.1 Desulfobulbaceae bacterium | reverse complement strand
GCGTGGTGGGGCAGGTGACGACACATCATACGGCGGGGGCGGCGGTTCACAGGAGCAGGCCTATCCGGAGCCACCTCAAGGGATGATGGGTGGAGGGGGACGGGACGAGGTGCCGTTTTAACCGTTTTCAAAAATAATTGTAACTTTGGAATGTCGTGACCGGCATAAGAAGCCGTAACGAAATCATTAATAATATAGCAGTGTCAACGGCGATGGTTATGTCATAACGGCTCCTGATGTTTTGGCAGGATAGAACAGGTTGTTGAAGCAACGAGGCGGAATCTTTCACGGTTCCGCCTCATTGCTTTTGCCGGGCAACAATTGTTATTGCCGCCGGCACACTTGACTGACAGGCAATGCATCCATATTATTGCTGATATTGAACATTCATGCACAGTTTTTATTACATCCAATCTGTTTCATCATAAATCAACAATGGAATATTACGCAACCTTAGGCGTGTCCAAGACCGCTTCCGCTATCGAGATCAAAAAAGCATATCGTCAGTTGGCCTTGAAGTATCATCCGGATAAAAACCAGGGAAACAAGACCGCCGAGGATAAGTTTAAAGAGATCAATGAGGCCTATGCGGTACTGTCGGATCCGGAAAAGAAAAAACAGTACGACACCTATGGTTCCACTGGTTTTCATCAGCGTTATTCGCAGGAAGACATCTTCCGCAACTTTGATTTGAATGACATCCTTCGGCAATTCGGCGGAGGGGGTTCTGCAAAATTTCGCAGCAATTTGGGCGGTGACGGGGCCCACTTTCAGTCTTTTTTCGGGCAGGGCGGTGGTTGCGGGACCGGGGGCTGTCAGCAACCGGAAAAAGGCCAGGACCTGACGTATCAGATTTCAGTGACCCTGGATGAGGTCATGCATGGCGCTGAAAAGAACATCACCCTGCGTACCAATGGCACGACCAAGAATGTTACGGTCAAGATTCCCAAGGGGATCGAGGCGGGGAAAAAACTGCGGCTGAAAGGAAAGGGCGGCGCCTCTTCACAAGGCGGCGCCCCTGGTGACCTCTATCTGAAAGTAGAGGTAAGCAAACATGATCGTTTTGTAAGAGATGGAGACGATCTGATTTGCGACAAATGGATTTCCTTCAGTGATGCCTGCCTGGGAACGAAGGTGGCTGTTGAGACCCTGGAAGGAAAGAAGTTTATGGTTACCGTCCCTTCCGGTATCCAGCCGGATGCCAGGTTGCGCATCAAGGGACATGGCCTGCCCAGCGGCCCATTGGGAAGTCGTGGTGATATCTATGTGAAGCTTGGTGTTCAGGTTCCTGAGCATCTTTCCGATGAACAGGCCCAGTTGGTTCTCAGTTTACAGGAAGCCGGACTGTAGCACCTCAGCCGTTATTCTTCAGGCAGCAATATTCGTAGCGCCGTCCCCCTCATCTTTTCCACTTTGCCCCAGAATCCATGATGCGAACGCATGGTCCCTGCGGCCAATTCCGGTCCCCGGCCGCGGCCATTAAACCTGGACCTGGTTACAGGCCATGAACCAGAGGCCCGTTGGTGCCGCTTTTTACCAGTGAAATGAAGCTGCTCTTGCTGATAATGCTGTCCATATAGGCAGCGGCAAGGCAAAACGCCTTATGATAATCGTTTTCCCGGCAATGAAAGGCGGCAAAGGCGGAGGCGTAAGTGCAGCCGGTTCCGTGCAGATTAGCGCTTCTGATGCGTCTTCGTTTACTTGTTCTTATCTCCTGATTTTTCATGACCAGATAATCGTAAATATCTGGTCTCTCTGGTTCCAGGTGTCCTCCCTTGACGATTACCGCCCGCAGATGCTCATGTCTGGCCAGGATGCCTCCGGCACAGGTCAGGGCCTCTTCCGGGGTCGCTATTTTCTGCCGGCCCAGTTGTTCGAGCTCCGGGCAATTAGGGGTAAGGACAGTGACCTTGCTGATAAGCTGATCGCTCAAATCCGCAAGACTGGCACAACTGAGCAGAGACTGGCCGGTTGTTGATGCGAGTACCGGGTCATAGATCACCTCACCTTGATAGCTGGTCAGGAGTTTCCCCAAGGCCCTCGCTATCTCAATCGCGCCAATCATGCCGATCTTTATATGGGTGACATGATGGTCAGTCAGCACCGCCTGGACTTGCCTGACCACCAGCCCGCCATCAAGGGGAACAGACTCGGTAACGCCTCTGGAATTCTGGACGGTAATACAGGTAATTGCCGCTGCGCCATAGACGCCGATGGCGGTCATGGTCTTGAGATCCGCCTGGATACCGGCCCCACCGGAGGGGTCTGAACCGGCAATGGTCAACACGGTTGGTGATAATTGAGGTGGAATGCGATTCATGGAACATACCAGAATAAATAAAGGGCTTGTCACGCGCGAAGACGCGGAGAAAACCGTTATGCCCGCAGGCCATAAATAGCCCGACTATCACGGATGCCATGGACGGCACAGAAGCGACCTTCTCTGCGTCTCGGCGCAAAATCAGTCTTTCTGCCATCACTGTTGCTTAATATAGTGAAATACAATAGTATTGCAAGGCTTGAATCCGGGAGCAAAAAAGGTCCATCAGAAAAATATCATTCATAACATTATATTATGATAGCATCTCCGCACAATTACGACGAAAGTAAGATCAAGACCCTCAGCTCCCTTGAGCATATCCGCAAACGGCCGGGGATGTATATCGGCCGGCTTGGCAGCGGCACACACCCCGATGACGGCATCTATATCCTGCTCAAGGAGGTGGTGGATAATGCCGTGGATGAATATATCATGGGGGCGGGCAAGCGGGTCAATATCCATATCGGCGAGAACGGGATGGTCACGGTGCGCGATTTTGGCCGGGGCATCCCCTTAGGCAAGATTGTTGACTGCGTCTCCACCATCAATACCGGCGCCAAGTACAATACCGAGGTCTTTCAGTTCTCCGTTGGCCTCAACGGTGTGGGCAC
>JANMTN010000374.1:0-9151 GCA_031390685.1 Desulfobulbaceae bacterium | reverse complement strand
GTGGCTGCCGGGGTGATCATGTTTGAGATGCTCAGGCAGAGAAACGTCTAAGCGGGTAACAATATACTTGGATTTTGTCTACAGAGCCCATTGCCAAGGGCCCAGAGATTTAAGAAACCATGAGGAACTGTCTGGTTATTTCAAACGGTTCTTCAGTTTTTCCTGAAGCAGGGCCCCCAGGCTGCCGATCGACTCCTCCTGTTTTCTTTCCGATTTTTTCTCTGAAACGAATTTTTTATATTCGTCCTTCTCTTCTGTTTCCTTGGACTCGTTGCTGACATAATCGGTGGGAGCCAGGCTGATTCTTCTGGTCTCATTGTCAATTCCTTCCACCTTGACCTCAATTTCCTGTCCTTCTTCCAGCGCCTCGCGTGGGTGATTGATGCGGCGGCCTCCGCCAAGTCTTGATATGTGGATCAGGCCATCAATACCGGGGTCCAGGGTGACAAAGGCCCCAAAGGTGGTCAGGCGGGCTACGGTGCCGGGATGGACTGACCCCTCGGTAAAGCGTTCCCGCACACTATCCCAAGGGTTGGGCAGGGTCTCTTTGAGGCTCAGGGTGATTCGTCCTGCCTTCCAGTCCAGTTTTTTGATCACCGCGGTGACTTCCTGGCCGATGGCCAGATGCTCCTTGATATCCTCGACGCGGCTCCAGCCGATCTCTGAGATCGGGATCATGCCGTCGATGCCGCCAATATCGACGAAGGCCCCGAAATCACGAATGGAGCTGATCGTGCCATGGACGGTGGCACCTTCCTGCAGGCTCTCCTGCAGGGCCTCTTTTTGTCGTTCTCGTTCCTGCTCCAGCAGGGCCCTGGCTGAGACCACGATATTGCGGCCATTTTCTTCAAAGCGGGTGATCAGGAAGGTCATGTGGCGGCCAGTGTATGCTGCTCCCGCATCATCCACCCGGTGCAGGCCCATCTGGGAGTAGGGGCAGAAGGCGCGGATCGAGCCGCCAATGGTGATGTCAAAACCACCCTTGATCTCTTCCTTGACCAGGCCTTCAACCGGAATACCGTTGCGCCATGCCTCTTCCAGGTGGGCTGCGTTTTTTCCCGAGCCAAGTTTGATTGTGAAAATCTGTGCCCCGCCGGTGGATTTGAGAAAATAGACGTCCACCTTATCGCCAATGGACGCAGACAACTCGCCTTCTTTATTCATTAATTCAGAGGTGTCGAGAATCCCTTCATTCTTGCCGCCAACATCAAGAAAGACCGAGTTGCCGCCAAGGCCAACAATGGTTGCAGTTATTTTCTGGCCTGGCTCCAGGCGGCGCAGGGTTTTTGATGAACTTTCCTGGAACAGATCGGCAAAACTTTGTTCAGTTGATTCCTGATTCATGGATAATACCTTGTGAAGATGTTTGATATGATGGCGTTGCCAAAAGGCTCAAATACTGCGTTGTACCCCAGGGGCATTTCCTTCGGGGCGCACACATCCTTCGTCATTACGGCGTACCCAACAGTACGCCTCATTCCTTAGGACTTGCGCACCTTGTCTTTGGGCTTTTTTGTTTAGCCATTCCCTTGATGATTTTTCGGAGTCTCGCAGACTTGCATCTGTAAGAGACCTAGTGAATAAAAAATAATATACTACCACTAAAAAGAAGAAAGTTAAAAATAAAAACAGGTTCATGGGGCGGAGGCCGGGATTGCCAGGGCCAGGACCCGGTCTCCTTCCTGGAACAGGATGCGTTTTGCGGTCAGGTCGGCCAAAAAATCGTGAAGGGCCTGCGGGTGGATTGCCGGGAATTGCCGGGCCACATTTTTTCGGTCGCGGATCTTGTGGCAATAGAGATAGATTGCCCTGGAAGTCCCGCGCAGCCGGTGCTGCAGGCAGGGGCCTTTGCTCTGTTCCTGGCGGATGATGAGAAAGGAGCCGCCGTCCCGGTAGCTGAGCGGTGGGATTCCATGAATATCACGTCCGGCGTGGAAGGCCTGCCAAAGGGCGATTTTTTTGGTGACTGGCCGCCATAGTCGACGCTGCAGGGCCCGGTCGCCCCGCTGCTCCATGATCAACATATTCATTTTGGCAAGGATCTCTTGGGGAAAGAGCCTGCGGTTTTTGGGATGCTGGACCACGGTGGATATGCCAAATTTCTTTGGGTTATTGCCGATCGGTGAGCCATTTCCCAGGAAGAAAGAGGCGGCGCTGAGCGGGGTGAAGGGGAGGACAAAGTCCAGGTTGACCATGGTCTCGGCCACTTCCTCTTCGGTGCTGCCGGGGAATTCAATGATCAGGTTGCCGTCAAGTTGCATGGAGCAGGCCCTGCTCTGTTTCATGGCGGCGATATTGTCCATGACCGTGGTTCCCTTCTCCATTCTGGCAAGCAGGGTGGTGGAGAGGGCCTCGATGCCAACCTGAACCGATGAGAGACCGCCGCGGCGGTAGGCGGCCAGCTTGTCGCCATCGGTGATCACTCGGATCTCGGCAAAGAAACCATAGTCAATTTTTTCCGCGGCCATGGTTTGAAAAAAGAGCTCTGTTTCTTTGGGCGGCAGGGCGTTGTCGGTAAAGGTAAAATCAAGACAGCCATGGCGCCGGGCCTGCTCTGTTACCTCAGCCGCTACCCTGTCGCTTTGTTTCCACCGGTATCCCTGCCATTGGAGGTTGAGGTTGCAGAAGGTACAGCGGTTCCACCAGCAACCTCTGGAAAATTCAATAGGGAGGATGGGGATGAAGGGCTGCCCGGGAAAGGTATCCTGCATCTGTTGAAAGTAGGGGCTGTAATCAGGGATTGGCAGTGTGTTCAGGTCGGCAATGCCCCGGCAGGGGCTTTCGGCAAATGGTCGTGACCGTAGGATGATCTGCGGGGGCAGGGTTTCCGGGGCGTCATTCTGCCTCAGGCAATGACAGAGACGCGTCAGGGACTCTTCTCCTTCCCCGGAGATCACATAGTCAAACTGCGGAAAGTTGTGAAGCAGAGATGCACCTATTTGCCCGACGCATCCGGAACCGCCTGCGACAATGGGCAGGCTGGGATGCAACTTTTTGATGCGATGCGCCGCTGTGAGTGAAGAGAGCAACTGATTGAAGCAGATGGAAAATCCGATCAGGTGAAAGCTGGCGAGATCAAGGCCTGCCAGCCATTGGTCAAGGGAGAGGTCAAGGAGCTGAACGGTCTGATCAAAATCAAGGCCGCGCAGTTCCTTGTTGCCTCTGCAGCTTTCGTTAAAGAGCCGGGCCGCCTGCGGTCGCTGCTCTGGAAAGAGCAGGGGGCTGTAGAGGGCCTCGCCGGCCCAGCTATTCCTGGCCAGATGGTGATAGGTTTCGGTGCCGACAGCCCTTGCCGCCTGCAGGTAGGGGTGAAAGGTGTGGCTCTGGATGGCGCTGTCGCGGTCCAGCCACGCCTTCAGCGCGCCCAGTTGCACGGAAGGCCGATTGAAGATCGACCAGGGCATGGAGATCAGGGCGACGCGAAAGACCCCTGCCGGTTGTGCTGGGGTGGTCATCGATGATGGTATTGAGAAAAAGCAAGCTTGCGAAATGCCGGAAGGTAATCAATGGGAATGGCGTCGCACAAAGGCCCAAAGACAAGGCGCATAAGTCCTGAGGAACGAGGCGTACTTTTGGGTACGCCGCAGTGACGAAGGATGCAGCGCAACGCAGTATTTGGGCCTTTGCGCGACGCCATCATTGATAGATGATCTCTGTCCCCTCGGGCGGGGAGTAGGTAAACAGGGCGTCCATGGCCTTGCGGTCACTCATGGGCAGGGTATTGACCTTCATGTCGCTGAGATTAAGGGTGGTCCGGGTGTCAAAATGGTCAAGGATATCTATGCGCTGGATCAGTGAATCCGTGGTCACCCACAGGTGGATTTCGCTTACCTGCGACTTATTTTCCTTGGGCGTCAGCTTGATCACCTTGTAGCGGTCAGCGTCCTCTTTTCCTGGGGTAAACTCAGGGTTGGGGGCAGAGATGGAGAAATCCTTGAGCAGGTTGCCAGCCCCGGTGAAAAAGGAGTAGGTGATGTCCGTGCGCATGGTCTCAGCCGGGCTGACGATCATCTGTTCCAGTTTGGCAAAGTACATGGAAAAATTCACGCCATCGCTGACCAGTATCTGTTTTTCCGGAGTGGTGTAGTCCCAACGCATCTTGCCAATGGTTCCAGGAGTTCCCTCGCTCTTTTTTTCTTTGACAAACCAGGCGGTGCCGCTTCCCTGCTGCGGCCTGCCGCTGAGTTCCCCTGTGGTGTTCTGGGTGAAATGAAAGCTGAGATTCTTGATCTGGTCATAGTTCTGTTGCAGTCTCCTGGCTATATCCTCCGGGGTCTCGGCACTGTTCTGGCCGGCGGTGACGGGCCGGGGCAGAAACAGGAATAAGAACGCAGTGATAGCCAGCATGAGCGCGCAGGCGGCAACGGGAGTAACGGATATTCTGGTCAGGAAAGGTTTCATGTAAGGATTAACTCCAGGGGACGTTCAAATATTTTCCGGGCAACCGTTTGCGCGGAATCGGTCAGGTCCGAGACGTAGTAGCGATGGGTGGCCGTGCCTTGTTCCTCCCTGGTGACGAGCTGTGGACGCTCGGCCAGAAAGTCGCGGACATATTTTGCGGTTTCCACCGAGGAGTCAACAAGGGTGACCCGCTTGCCGACCCTTGGCTGGATCAGCTTTGTGAGCAGGGGGTAGTGAGTGCAGCCCAGCACCAGGGTATCGATCTGTCTGTCTTTCAAGGGGTGGAGGTAGCGCCGGAGAATCATCTTGGTCTCCTGCTTGTTTGTCCATCCCTCTTCCACTAATGGTACGAGCAGGGGACAGGCCTCGGAAAAAACATGGAAATCCGGACGCTGACCGCAGATGGTCTGTTCATACACCCCGCTTCTGATGGTGGCCCTGGTGCCGATGACCCCGATCCTGCCGTTCCTGGTAGTGGCAATGGCCTTATTGGCTGCCGGGGTGATCACCTCAATGATCGGCACCTGGAATTCCCGGCGTAAGGCCTCGGTTGCCACGCTTGAGGCGGTGTTACAGGCAATGATGATGATCTCCGCCCCTTTCCGGAGCAGGAATTCGGTGTTACGCAGGGAGTAATCGGTGATGGTCGCCGCGCTTTTTGAACCATAAGGGGTGCGGGCGATGTCACCAAAATAAACGATGGAGTATTCGGGCAGCAGTTGTTCCACCGCCCGTGCCACCGTCATGCCGCCAATGCCTGAATCAAAGATACCTATCATGGGGAAGGATTACTTGTCTGTGAAAAAGGTGAAGAGGGAAAAAATCATTTTTATGTGGTCAAGTAAAAATGGATATTTTACTAAGCGGCGGCAATGCATTCATAATGAGGTTTCTACTCATCCGGCTATTACACAATAGGACTACTGGGTAGGCCTTCTTCACAGTATCAATCATTTGATACCGCACACCGACTCACTTGCAGGTAAGCGAGGAATGAGACTCCGAAGAAGGCCGCCGCTTTTTTTAAAATTTCACGATCCATTCGCCAACTCTACCTGGATATCAGGGGCCCACTTTATTCCTTAGATGCTGTAATGAATTTTTTTAATATTACCATGAAAACAATTGTAACAAGTAGAATGCTTATAAAATTAATTGCGCCGAGTACAATATTTGTGAAATACATTTTATAAACCATTGTCCCCAAAACTTGGGTTCCAACAAATCCTCAGACTATCCCCCATTGTGCAGGAGAAAAATCAGAAGATAGAAACTTCTTTTGCAAATATTCTCTCAACAAGACAACTGAAAAGATAAACCAACTTATTGCAGTTAGATATGAAAATACAAGAACCACAAATGAAATTGTATTTGCGTCAAAAGCATACGTTTTACCAGCATACCCTAGTAATTTATAAAAACTAAATCCCAACAGACACATTGGTGGTACTACTAGAAAATATGCTGGTAATAAATTTATACCAGGCATTACTTTCGATTTAATTTGTTGATATACAAGTATTGTTACTTTCATGGCAAACACAACAATTCCAACCGACAAGGTGATTGTTGTCATAAATGCTGCTGCTGCTGATATTAAATTGCTATGAGAGAAACTTACAATATTTGAACCAAAGAGTGAAACCGCACCAAGCGCTAACACATCAAGCAACCAACCAAAATTTAGTTTCTCATACTCAACAAAATCTGTAGCAATAACCTTAGCAGCTTTTATTTCAAGTGATAGCAGTATAACCCACAAAAAACTAAATATAATAAAGGCTGGCAACATTAAGCTCTGCATATTTGCTGTTAATTGCGGCACAAAAAAACTAACTGGACCAAAAAACACAACCATAGTCATTGGCAATGAAATTAATGGTGAAAATATTGCTGAATTTGCTAAAGGGCTTTCAACCATTTTTTTGAAATCATTAGTTTTAAGCAACCATACGAAAAGTTCCTTTAAGAAAATTACAGTAAGAATAAAATGAATGACTATAAATAGTCCCATTACTGCTATTAGAAATAAGGCTGTTGCGTACTCTAAAGGACTGTTCGAAAGTAACGACAATTTGGATAAGGCAATTTCTTCTTCACTTTTGAAAATATTTATTTTTAAAAAAACATAAGGCATTAAAGCAACGCCAGCTGCCGCCAATGTTCCCTGAAATTTTAGTGGTGTAAATTTCATGGATAGCCTCCTCGCCTCCATAGTCCGTGTATTCGTTGAATCTTGTCAGGACATGGACATGTTGGGCACATTTGAGGGTGCGTCTTACATGTCTGGTTCATTATCTTAAATCGGTGTCAGGGTGTTTCATGAGAGTATATTATTGAGATAGTCCGCCATTTTTTCCTTGGATGTGGCTATATCCAAAGGAACCCATTGCTGGTTGATAAATATATTGGTTGACCCCTTCAGAGAATAGGCCGTAGCTTCGGATGAATCTGTGGTATGGATGTGCAGATCAAGCTGATCTTTTTTAAACCTTTCCTGCATAGCCCTGGCCACACCTATGGCCTTCTGGCATGTTACTCAAGCAGGGTTGCCGCTGTGAAACAGGATCATCTCTATCATGATAGACCTCCTTGATTTTGGGGATTGTGTTTTCTTCTCATCGATCCATATCCGTAAAGGAAAGGGCCTGTTTTGGACATTTTTCCACGCAATAAGAGCATTTCAGGCAATCACCGTCGGAGACAAGGCCGTTTTCTTTGTATGAACCGGGGTTAATTTGCATTCGGCATACTTTTTCGCACAGTCCGCATTCGATACAGTTTTCATTGACGGCAAGGGGCATCTTGCCCTGTCCCAGCCAGTTGGCCATTGTACCCATGGGGCAGAACATGCACCATGCCCGCGGCTGGTAGAGCATTCCCAGTACCAGGCCGACGGCGGTGGTGACAGTGAGAATCATGACGAAGGGCTTGCCCATCAGATAAAAGTCGGGCCAGAGCGGGACAAGGTTTACGGCAAGCATGCCCATCAGAATACCGAGCCACATCAACCGGAAAGAAAGACTGTGGAAGACTCTCGGCGCTTTGACGTTTCGGCTGAAACGGCCCAGGAAGGTGTCCAAAAAACTGCCGCGTGGACACATCCAGTCGCACCAGTGTCTTCCTTTAATTGCTCCTATCCCCATGGCCATGACCATGCAGACAATCATAAAATATCCGAGCGGCGGGTAGAACCAGCCTCCAAGGAGAAGCAGAATCAGAATGCCACCCAATAGTGGCTTCCAGTGTCGTTTTTTTCCTATAGTGATATTGTTTTCCATTAAGGATTCTTCCCCGTTATTCAATGTCCGTCAGTCCAAGATGGCGGCAGATGCACGCCTCTATTTCCTCTTGGGAAATATCGGCCCCTTCAACCACAATTTCATCCTCCACCATGACGGCCGGGGCCACGGGCAGGTCCAACTCAAACCAGGCATCGGTTTGGTACTCGGCTCTGGGTTTTGAAATGGTCTCAATGGTAGCATCGTATTTTGCGCCCAGCCTGGGCATCATTTCCAGAAAATGGCATCAGGCCTTGCCGTTGGGTTCATTCAGAAAAAATCGCATCAACATGAATACTCCTCTGATTAGATTTTTTGTTCCCGTCGCAGTTTGGCAAGCAGGAATGTTGCGCCACTGTGCGAGAATCCAAGATTGTTAGAAAGATCTTCTGCTTTACTTTCGGGGCGCTGCTGGAGAAAGATCATCACTTCATCTTCCAGTTCTTCAAGCCAATCCTCAAAAAGGATTAATAACTCAGGATCGGTGACAGATTGGAGCTGTCTGGAGCGAGCCACTTTATCCACCAGGCTTTGACACATCTTTGTGGGGTCGACACCTTCGCCCATGCACTCCGCCAGTCAGAGATGGACGAGGCTGGCAACCTTGTCGGCACCAGCTTCACCAATGAGATTGACGACAAAATCCAGACGAAGCTCTTCGCTTACTTGGGAGAAAAGTCCGCGGAGAGCGATTCCCAACCTGGTCAGGGCCTCTTCCGGTTCTATCTGGTTAATTATCTTTTGAATTTCATCCATACGAACAGGGACTCCCCCATGTTAAAAGGTTGTTCTTTCACTGAGTAATGCCGCGCCCAGTTCATCCAGTCCTGCCAATATTACAAGGATTCGTGGATCTGTCATCTCATAGTAAACGAAGGGACCACTTCGCTCAACCTTCACCAGTAAGGCCCTTTTCAGTTCCTTTAGATGATGGGAGGCAAGAGGTTGTGATACACCGAGTTCTCCAACAATCCTGGATACAGATTTCTTTTCCTTGCTGACACAGAACAGGATGCGCAGCCGATTTTCATCAGCCAGACATTTGGCAAGAAAGGCTAGACTGTGGGTGTTCAGGTTGTCTGCACAGTTATTCATGTCATTGTAAAACAGAGAGAAAGACTCAGTATGGAAATTTGCTAAATATTTCTTCGATGGTCTTGTCATGGACCCCGTGTTCTGCGAGGACATCTTTTGCGTGTGTCAAAAATTGCTGCCGTTTCAGTTGGGCGCTGCTGTTTGTCAGGCCTTGTCGAGCATAACAGAGAAGCAGGGAATGAACATCAGTCTTTGCCAGGTCTGCCGCTTCTTGTAATTGTCCTAAAAGATCGCCAGGGATTTTTAACGTTAGCGGAGCGTGATCATTATTATCTGAAGTCATTTGACATTTGCATATGTTTTCTTTCATAATTAGACCTCCTCATAGATTGATGGGGTAATGGGTTTCCACCATTGAGACACCTGCTCTTTGG
>JANMTN010000361.1:0-4167 GCA_031390685.1 Desulfobulbaceae bacterium | reverse complement strand
GACACAAATTCCCAACTGGCTCTCGTCCTCACTTGACAACCTTCCTGGTTGTAGTTATGATTTTATTAACAGAATTAACTTGGTCAAGGCCCATGACCGATTCAATGATCATAAAAATAATATAAGACAGGTTGAGCTGGGCGTTATCCTCCAATCCTTATCACTGGCCAAATGGCTTCAAAAAATACACTATCAGGAGGGAGAAAAATGAAACAAGGCAATAATGACAAATTCATTCGAGCAACCAAGTCTGCCGCCGTGTTAAAAATATACAAGGCTCCCCGTCTCACCAGTTACGGTGATGTCACCTTGGTGACCAAAGCGTTAGGAAGGGGTCGTGGTCAAGATGGCACTTATCGACCGGGAAAGTCTCATTCTGTATAATTCTGTGTCAATATTATCCAGAAGGGTTAGGGAAACTTCGGGACATCGCAAGTATTGAGCGGATTAGTTTTCATGCGATACGTGCGAGCCAAAAAGATAGGTTGAGTTAGGTTTTATCCTCCAATCCTTATCACTGGCCAAATGGCTACAAAAAATACACTATCAGGAGGGAGAAAAATGAAACAAAACAATAATGACAAATTCATTCGAGCAACCCCTGCCACCGTGTTAAAAACATACAAGGCTCCCCGTCTCACCAGTTACGGTGATATATCCGTGCTGACCAAGGCAAATGCCGGTGGCAAGAAGGTTTATGATGCAATCTATCAAAGCACAGCTTCTAAATCTTAATTCTTACAAAAAATACGGGATCATCAAGAATACAAATATGGATAACCCCTGGAGATCATAAACAGTAACCAAACCTCATGCAGTTACGGGGCACCTGCTCATAATAGTTCTTCACCAATCAGAAATCCGGCACCAAAAGCAAGCACACCATCATGTTCAAAAACCAACTCTTTGATTTAGTTTTTGAATCGATAATTCCCATGGCAGGGTATAATCCTGCTTGCGATTTACCAACAGATATCGCCGTGCGTTATGGTGACGTCATTCCTTGCCCGTTATTGCCAACAGACTTTGGTCTGAACTATCTGGTTGAAGCCAACAGATGCATCCTCTCCTGGCCCGATACGGATGCCTATCAAATTGACGATGGATGTCGGATAACAGTCCAACCTTTCTTCAATACTCCGGAATCAGAACTCACTCTCTCCCTCATTGGTCTGGTATCCGCCTTGCTGCTCATGCAGCGCGGCATTTTCTCGCTCCATGGCAGTGCCGTAGCCGTCAACAACAAGGCATTTATCTTTATCGGAGAAAAAGGGCAGGGCAAATCCACCCTGGCCTCACAAATGGTGGCTGCCGGGGCAACGTTGCTTGCCGATGACCTCTCAGCAATTGACATAAAAGACACGGGGAATTTTGTAAGACCGGGATCTCCAGATATAAAACTCTGGCCGGACAGCCTGCTTCACCTGGATGAAAACCCCAATCATCACCCCCGGATCATTCCGCAAGTAGAAAAACGAAATTTATCCCTGCCGAACAGCTTTCACCCCCATGTCACACCGATCGCCTCCATCTTCCTCCTGGATACCGGTAACGCTCTTTCCCTGCAACGCCTCAACTTTCAGGAATCATTTCTGGCCCTGACCTCCAATGCCTCCTGTCGTCATTTCACAGAAAAAATCCCAACACCAATCACCACCACCCGGTTTCAGCAATGCGCTCAACTGGCAAAAACAACTCCAGTCTACTCCCTGACCCGCCCACACGACTTCTCCCGCATACCTGAAACAATCAGTCTTCTTCTCAGCGATACAGTCGGGGCTTCCAGCCTCTAATGTGAAAGTAACTCTCCTTACAGTGTCAAAAAGACCTCATCAAAGAAGTTACTAAATCCCCTACCCTGCTGTTCTTTTCTCTCTCCGCGGTTTTGACCATAGACTCAAATACCCTCTTACGGCGCATGACTATAACCTGTGCCAATAGAAGGAAAAAATAAAGTACCTGCTCGATACACAACAGTCTTACGCCAGGAGCGCCCGCGCCGTGGCCCTGGAGATCCGGGAGAGCTTCTGGATGGATTCCAGGGACACTGCCGACATACCATAGAGCCTTTTAATATCCTCAATCATGGCCATCCACAGATGGGCTGTCATCTCGGCATCGGCCAAGGCCCGATGAAAGGTGCCGTCGGTTTGCAGCTTTTTATATCTGACCAGGGCCTCCAGTTTATGACTGGGGATATGGGGATAGACTCGACGCGCGACCAGCAGGGTGCAGACCATTTCGTTGCTTCTGGCCCTGCCGATATGGGCCAGCTCGGCATCGAGAAACCGGCCGTCAAAGGAGGCATTATGGGCCACCAGGGGGAAGTGGCCCATAAACTTGCCGAATCCGGCCATGACCTCAGCGCACCCGGGGGCGCTCCGCACCATCGCATTGGTAATACCGGTGAGGCTCTGGATGAAAGGACTCACCGCTATGCCTGGATTCATCAGGCTGTGAAAGCGATCAATGATCCTGTTGTTGTCGATCAGCACGGCGCCGATTTCAATGGTGCGATCTCCACACCGGGGCGACAGACCTGTTGTCTCAAAATCGAGAACGATGACGGGGAAATTACCCATGGTTTATTTCACTCTGCACGCGACATTCGCCATAACCGCCAAGTTTGTATGTTGCTGTACCCATCAATGATCAAAGAGACCTGACAACAGCCGGTTTCCTCCGCTGCCGGGATTCCGTTTCCAGGTCCGGCAGGAAAATGGCCAGCAGACCGATAACGGGCAGAAACGAGCACACGTGATACACGTAAGCCAGGCTGGTCAGATCCGCGAGATGGCCGAGCACCGCCGCCCCGATTCCCCCCATCCCAAAGGCAAAACCAAAAGACATCCCGGCCACCGTGCCGACCCTGGCCGGAAGGAGCTCCTGGGCATAGACCACAATGGCCGGGAAAGCGGAGGCCAGGATCATCCCGATAGGCACTGTGAGCACCCCTGTCCAGAACAGATTGGCATACGGCAGGGCCAGGGTAAAGGGAAGCACCCCGAGGATCGAGGCCCAGATCACCACCTTGCGGCCAAAACGATCGCCAAGCGGACCTCCGGCAATGGTACCAATGGCCACCGCCCCAAAGAACACAAAGAGATGAAGCTGCGCGTTCCGCACCGGGAGATGAAATTTATCCATCAGATAAAAGATGAAGTAGCTGGACATGCTGGCCATGTAGAAAAACTTGGAGAACATCAGGACCAGCAGCACCGCCAGGGTCAGCGCCACCTTGCCGCGGGGCAGCGTTTGGGGCACATCCGCGGCTGCCTGTGACTTCAAGCGCATCAGCCCGTGCCGCTTGTACCAGTGACCAACCTGGATCAGGAGATAGATTCCGAGCAGGGCCGCGACGGAAAACCAGGCCAGGCTTGTTTGTCCATGCCTGAGCACGATGAGCGCGGCAAGCAGAGGACCGATAGCCGATCCGGCATTGCCACCCACCTGAAACAACGACTGCGCCAAGCCATGACGACCCCCGGAAGCCATACGCGCCACCCGTGATGATTCCGGATGAAACACCGACGAGCCGGTTCCCACCAATGCCGCCGCCACTAACAGTATCGGATAACTTCCCGCCTGGGAAAAGAGCACCAGCCCCACCAGGGTAAGCCCCATACCCACGGCCAGGGAATAGGGCCGCGGATTGCGGTCAATATAAAAACCGACCATGGGCTGGAGGATCGAGGCCGTGCCCTGAAAAGTGAGGGTGATGGCCCCAATCTGGGCAAAGCTCAAGCCATAACTCGTCTGGAGCAGCGGATAGATCGCTGACAACAGGGTCTGCATCATGTCATTGAGGAGATGACAGACACTGATCATAATCAGGATGGCAAAGGCTGTTTTTTCGGCTGGTGTCTGGCTGCTTACAGGGGTCAAACTCACGGGGATTTCCAATAGGGCGGCCACACGGATTTTCCACTCAAGGCCGCATCAAGAAGGGGAAAAAGGGGTCATGACCGACGGATTTTCAGAAATCGCTTCCTGCGTTGCCTGGTTCCTGACCATGAAGTATTCCCGGGATTAGTCATAAGGCTTCTGTCCTATGATATTCCCCTGAGGATCATAATTACAGACCACATAAAGATTACCCTTGCACATCCCGGTGGCACAGCCAATCTGCGTGGTATCCCGCCAGACCATCTGGGTATAATGACCAGC
>JANMTN010000340.1:0-3597 GCA_031390685.1 Desulfobulbaceae bacterium | reverse complement strand
CCCGGAGGCGGTGATCCTGCCCATGTTTGGCCGCCTCCAGGGGGCGGATCAGCGCCGGATCTTCCAGCAGTATAAACAGAGCAAGATTGTGGTCGCCACCAATGTCGCCGAGACCTCCATCACCGTGCCGGGGATCAGATATGTGGTGGACGCGGGCCTGGCCAGAATCTCCCAGTACAATGTCCGGGCCAAGACCATCAGCCTGCCGATCACCAGGATATCAAGGGCCAGCTGTGACCAGCGCAAAGGGCGCTGCGGACGGATCGGCCCCGGCATCTGTGTCCGTCTTTTTTCCGAAGAGGATTACCTGGGCCGGGAGGAGTTCACCGCCCCTGAGATCAAACGGGCCAACCTGGCCGAGGTCATCCTCCAGATGATCGCCTTCAATCTGGGAGATCCTCATTCCTTCCCCTTTGTCGAACCGCCGCCCTCCAATGCCATCCGCGACGGCTACAAGCTGCTGACCGAGCTCGGGGCCATTGACGAGAAAGGAAAGCTGACCAGCCATGGCCGGATCATGGCCACCCTGCCCATTGATCCCTGTATTGCCCGGATCATCCTCGCCGCCCAGGAGAATAACTGCCTGCGGGAGATCAAGGCCATAGCGGCGGCCCTTGCCATCCCTGATCCGCGGGTCAGACCGGCTGATCGGGAGCAGGAGGCCGATAACGCCCACAGACACTTCGCCCACCCGGATTCCGATTTTCTCTCCCTGCTCAATATCTGGAACCTCTTCCATGACGTCCAGTCCCAGATCAAATCCTGGAGCCGCCTGAAAAAATTCTGCGCCAGCCACTTCCTCTCCTTCCAGCGGATGCGCGAATGGCTGGATCTCCACGAACAGCTTGACCGGCTCCTGGCGCGACACCCGGGATTCAACGACAACACCACGCCCGCCTCTTTTGCTGCCCTCCATCAATCCCTGTGTACCGGTTTCCTGCGTAATATCGCGGTCAAACAAAAGGATAAAATTTATCTTGGCGGTGGCGGGATTGAGCTCAGGATCTTTCCCGGCTCAATCCTGGCTAAAAATCAAAAGACAGAGGACAAAAGACAGAAGACAGATATCTTGTCAGGTAAGGATCACCAATGGATCATGGCCGCCTCGTTTATGGAGACCACCCGGCTCTACGCCATGACGGTGGCCGCCATTGACCAGGAATGGCTGGAGTCCTTGGGGGGAACGCTGTGCAAACGTTCCTGGTCGGGTCCCCGCTGGCATAAAAAATCAGGCCAGGTCATTGCCGATGAAAAAGTGACCCTCTTTGGACTGGTCATAGTCGCAAACCGGAAGATCAACTACGGACGGATAGATCCCAAAAACCGGGAAGAGGCGCGGCAGATCTTTATCCAGGCGGCCCTGATGGGCGGCGAGCTGGATGGCCCCTTCTCCTTCCTCCAGAAGAATCTGAATCTGCTTGAGGAATGGCAGGCCACCGAAGAACGGCTGCGCAAGCGGGATATCGTGGTCGACGACCGGGCGCTGCATGCCTTTTATGAACAACGGATCCCTGAAGATGTTTATGACCGTTTCACCCTGACCCGTTTCCTGCAGAGACAGAAGGACAAACAGGGGCTTATGATGACCGAGGCGGATGTCCTGAACCGTCGGCCGGAAGACCGGGAACTCAGCGATTTTCCACCCCTGCTCACCGTCGGCTCCCTGCAGTTCAGGCTGGAATATAACTTTGCGCCGGGGGCCGAAGATGACGGGGTGACGGTACGGATCCCGCAGGACCTGATCGACACCCTGCAGGAACCCTTCTTTGAATGGCTGGTGCCAGGCCTGCTCAAGGAAAAGGTCACCCTCCTGCTCAAGGGGCTGCCCAAAAACATCCGCAAATATCTCATCCCTTTAAGTGGCACTGTTGATTTGTTACTGGACGATCTGGACATGTACAAGGGCTCACTCCATCAGGCCCTGGAACGCTCCATCCTCAAATCTTTCCGCCGGACCATTACCCGTGGAGACTGGCCAACAAAGCTGCCGACCCACCTCACCATGCGTTTTCTCCTCTTTAACCAGTCTGGAGGGGAAGTGGCAGTGGGAAGATCCCTGGCGCAGCTGCGGGATAGTCGCCACCAGCTGGCGATAAATACCTCCAATGTGTACCTGAGCGATCAGGATCAAAAAACCAGGAATTCCTGGGAAGAGCGGCTCTGCACCACCTGGGATTTTTTCGGCCTGCCGCCCTCGCTCCCCTTGCTGAGTCCGCAGCAGGAGATATGCGGTTCTCTCTTCCCGGCCCTGAAACCGGTCAAGGATCGCGGCGGGGTGGTGATTGAATTTATGACCAACCAAAGCCAAGCCTTTTCTCAGAACCGCGACGGCCTCAATTTTCTCTGTCAGCTCCAGGTAGCAGAACAGTACAAGGCCCTGAAAAAATACTGCACCACCAGCCTGTCCGGGCCTTCATCCTCCTGGCTCACCCAGGGACTTGGGGAGCGGCCCCAGGTGGTCAGTGCGCTGCTCTCCTTTATCCTGGGTTCGTTTTTCAGCACTGCCATTGGCCCGATCCCTGGCCGGGAAGAATTTCTGGAGGGCGTGGCCAAGGTCAAAAAACACGATTTCTATGGTACAGGCAGAACCATCTGTGACACCATCATGGCCACCCTCAGACAACGCAAAGAGGTCAGCGCCCATATCCAGCGCTTTGCCGACCTGGCCAAAAAGACCCATTCTTTCATCCATGAACGCTACGATGAATATGAAAAACTGCTGGATGAGATCCTGCCCCTGGATTTTCTGGAAACCAAAGAGCTGACAGAGGTACAACGATGCACCAGGGACATGAAGGCGCTCATGATCAGGATCGAACGGGCCTATGTGGATCCGGCAAAAGACACGCTCAAGGCCAGCCAGCTCAACCCGCACCTCCACAATCGCCAAACCCTCCGCAAAAGGGTAAAAGACCTGTCAAGCGAATGCCTGCAAGAGATGAAAAAATACGAGGAGATGATCGACCAGTTCCGAACCACCCTGTTTGCCCCGGAAATCCAGGGTGGAAACCAAATGTCATCAAAAAAACTTGACCAGCAATGGCAGGAGATTTGTAAATATTACTGATAGCAATCAGACGGCAGTTGCTCACTTCTTTACTTACGAAAAACCACCTCTCGAAAAAAACTCACCAGCCGTTGCCGGCGGCCCAGCATCTTTACCTGCTCTGGAATCAGACTTGCAGGGGCAATCTTCATCACCGCCATCTTATACTCCACATGACTGGCAAAACGGTTATCCAGATACCAGGCATAGTTGAGTCCCATGAGCACACCGGGGGGAGTAAATCCTTCATCACCATTGATCAGTCTGGTAAAATGAACAGGGTCTTCCGTCACTCGCCCTTTCGCCATCCCCGGCTCGGACGACACCAGAGCGCCCATGCCCGTCGCCGCCGGCAGCATCCGGGTGAGCTCCAGATACCGCAGCAACTCCTGATCGCTGAAATAGCAGGTTCGCTCCGCGACCGGACGCAGATGCAGATGATACACCTTGCCAAGAGCAACACCGTCGATATTCAGGGGTTTCATCTCTTTATGTCGGGCATAATTCCCCAGCAGAGACTGACCAAGAGCCACCAGAAAAGTCACCTCAAA
>JANMTN010000319.1:0-5291 GCA_031390685.1 Desulfobulbaceae bacterium | reverse complement strand
TGGGGCGCCTGGCACAGGAAAGACCCTGCTGGCTAAAGCCATTGCCGGTGAGGCGGATGTTCCTTTCTTCACCATTTCCGGCTCAGATTTCGGGGAGATGTTTGTCGGAGTCGGCGCTTCACGGGTGCGGGATCTGTTTGAGCAAGGGAAGAAAAACGCCCCCTGTATCATTTTCATCGATGAAATAGACGCTGTGGGCCGACATCGTGGCGCAGGCCTGGGTGGTGGGCATGATGAGCGGGAACAGACCTTGAATCAGTTGCTGGTGGAGATGGACGGCTTTGATAAAAATGAGGGTGTGATTATCGTTGCCGCAACCAACAGGCCTGATGTTCTTGATCCCGCCCTGCTGCGACCTGGCCGGTTTGACCGCCAGGTGGTTGTGCCGCTTCCCGATGTGAAGGGCAGGCAGAAGATCCTTGAGATTTACGGCAATAAGACAAAGAGCATGGACGAAAATGTGGATATGGCCGTCATCGCTCGGGGAACCCCTGGTTTTTCTGGTGCTGATCTCGAAAATCTTATCAATGAAGCAGCCCTTATGGCGGCCCGGGAAGGCGCCACAAAGATTTACAAGGACATGCTGGATCGGGCCAAGGATAAGATTCTGATGGGTGCGGAACGGCGTTCCATGGTCATTACCGATAAGGAAAAAGAGGTTACGGCCTATCATGAGGCCGGTCATGCCCTGGTTGCCAGATTGCTGCCTGATACCGACCCCATTCATAAAGTAACGATTATTCCCCGGGGCCGGGCCCTTGGACTGACCATGCAGTTGCCGACTGAAGAAAGATATACCCATTCCAAGAGTTTTCTTGAGCATACACTCTGTATTCTCTTTGGCGGACGGATTGCCGAAAAGATTGTTTTTAATGAGATTACCACTGGTGCCGGCAATGATCTGCAGCGGGCCACGGACTTGGCTCGGAAGATGGTCTGTGAATGGGGGATGAGTGATGAGTTGGGGCCTCTCACCTATGGTAAGAAGGAAGAGCAGATCTTTCTTGGCCGGGAGATTGCCCAGCACCGTGATTTTAGTGAGGATACAGCCCGCAAGATTGATGATGCAGTCAAGAATATTATTACGGAGGCTATGGTCCAGACGACGTCTCTCTTGACCGAGCATCGTGATATCCTGACGCGGATGGCAGAAGAGTTGCTGGAGAAAGAGACTATTGTGCTCGATGATATTGAAAGGATTCTTGCTGAACTGCGTCCGGGACAATATGAACCGGTAGTTGTGGAGCCGGTAAAGTCGACAATAAAAGGGCAGGAACTAAAACCCGCCACTGATGAGACGGCCGGGAGTGAGCACCCTGGGGAAGAGGCAGGGCGGGCGGAATCTTCTGGCACGGTAGAGAGTAAAGGGTAATTCCCTTGATTAAAGTACGGACCGGTGTGCAGATTATGGGGATCATTAATGTGACCCCGGATTCTTTTTCTGACGGTGGGAGGTATGGTGCTTTGGAGAGCATTGTGGCTCAGGCCGAGGTCTTGGTTGCCGCTGGCGCTGATATTCTGGATGTGGGCGGCGAGTCCACCCGTCCCTTTGCGCTGCCTGTTTCCGAAGAAAAAGAGCTGCGTCGGGTCGTTCCTGCCATTGTGGCGATTCGTAAGAAGTACTCCTTACCCATCTCCATTGATACCTGCAAGGCCGAGGTCGCGCGTCAGGCCCTTATGGCCGGTGCCGATATGATCAATGATGTCTCGGCATTGCGTCATGATCCGGCTATGATTGATCTGGTACGCACAAGCACAGTTCCGGTCGTCATTATGCACATGCAAAAGACACCTGGAGATATGCAGGTTGAACCCTCTTATCAGGATGTGGTGGGTGAGATCCTTGATTTTTTCAGAGAACGGCTTTCCTGGCTGCGGGGGCAAGGGGTCGATTGCCGCCGTATTATCCTCGATCCCGGAATTGGTTTCGGCAAGACCCTAAACCATAATCTGCTCATTCTCAAGAATCTGTCTGCTTTTTCTGCTCTGGGGCAACCTGTGCTCCTTGGTCATTCTCGGAAGCGATTTCTTGGTGATATCACCGGCAGGCAGGTGGGGGAGCGGGATCTTGCATCCGCCGTTGTCTCAGCCCTTGCGGTTACGCAAGGGGTGTCTATTGTCCGGGTTCACGACGTGGCGTCGAGCAAACAGGCAATTCAGATAGCTGAGGCGATTGACGCGGTATAATTCTTGTTCTGAACCAAGCGTCACCCCCGCTCGTCGATGGGACTGCGGGTCTGCGCCCACCCGCTGCTTTTGTCTCCCTGTCTTTTGATTGAGAAAGGGAATCGTAACGGGTTACAGCAGTGATGTTTTCCGTTTTCGTGATCTGCAAGTTATGAGTCCGATGAGCCAGCCGCAGATAAGTACCCCCCCTCCTGCCAGAAACCACTTGATCCGCTCATTCTTTCGTAGCTCCATGTTTTCCAGTGTTGCTGCTGCCAACTTGTTTCTCAATTCCTCTGCTGATTCGTTTGCTTCTGTGTATGGTTGGTTGAGTATTTGTTCTGTCGGCAGGAAATTGGTGATTTCAGATGGGAAGGGCGGTGTTTTTTCCTGTGGGACCTGTGCTTCAGACTGGGGAGTATGAATATTTTGTTCGCCCGAAGGGATGGACTTTACAGGGGGAACAGGTTGTTCGCTTGTTTGATCGTTTTTGGTTGGTAAGGTAAAGGCGTCGTCAATGGAGGGAGTGCTGCTCAGATGTTGTTTCAGCATCCATCCTTCGCTGCCTGTTGCCGTACGTATCTTGATCCAGGCTCCATCGCTCTCGAGAGCAGTTACGGTTTCTTCATTCTGCAGCAGAGTGAGGATCTTGTGTTTGGTTCCCTGGCCATCTCTGACAGGTACTTCCGAATCGCTGACAACAGAGTAGATATCAGTCGCCGTTGCTGTCGCTGCTATGGCACAGATCAGAAAGGTCATCGGGATGAGAAGGAGATGAAGGAAAAGGGATAATCCTGTGCAAGCGGTTGATTGCTTTTGTTTCTTGATAGTAACCATTTGTCTGCTGTCTCCTGATTATGGGCTATGAAATAAAATGGCCGAAGTTGTAATATGATTTTTTGAATATAACTGAATATGGTAAATTCTGCATGTGCTTTTCATGATGAAGAAGGAGTCTCATGGAAGAGAGAAATTTTAATAAAGGGTAAGATAAAAGTGGATATTGTCCAGATGGATAGTTTTGATTTTGCATTTAATCCCAGTGCTTGTGATACCTGCTCAGCCTTTTGTTGTCGTGGAGAATCGGGTAATGTCTGGGTGAGTCAACAAGAGATGAGCCGGATTTGTGAGGTGTTGCAGATGAACTGTATTGATTTCATGGAGAAATATCTTCAGCGTGTTGGCAACAGGTTCTCCTGCAAGGAACGTGTCACCGAGCATGGTCTGGAATGTATCTTTTTTCAGGGGATAGAAAAAAAATGTTCCATCTATGCGGTGCGACCATCCGGATGTCGTACCTATCCATTCTGGGACCATTTTAAAACGTGTTCGGAACAGGTCGGCAAGGAATGCCCTGGTATTGTTGCCAGGATAAAAGAATGATGAATATTCAAGGTGTTAAGGTGTCATGGGCCGGGATGGATTCGGCTTGAATATTTGACTTATGTAACTGTCTGTTGCATAATTATGGCAGATACCTGGTGATTTTGTAATGGGTGCAAGATTGGGGCAATAAGAAGATTTACAAGATGTCAGCGAGGAGGATATCGGCATGACTGTTAAAGAAATCAAAAAAATAGCAAAGGAAAGAGGGATCAATGGTGCCAAAATGCTCAAAGCAGATTTGATCAGGGCAATCCAGGTCAAGGAAGGCAATTCGCCCTGCTATGAAACTGGTGTTGTTGCCTGTGATCAGACTGGTTGCTGTTGGTTGGGTGATTGTCAGAAACAGAATCGGCCTTAAGAGGCAAGGAATGTGTTTTGTAAGGGAATTTTAGTCATAGCAGGGACCGTTAGTGGAAGAACTACAGCGGTTCGTCAGAGGTGATCAAGGGGCCGGTTTGGTCATCTCCACGTTCGAGAGTTCCAGATCCACCTCTTTCTCTTCTGTTTGCTGTTGTCCGTTTTGACGCAGGATGCGCAATTTGACATGGTCTCCCGGCTGCTTATCCATGAGAGTCAGGTGCACATCCGCCATTGAACTGATGGGAGAGTTATTTATGGCAATCAGTATATCATCCTTTTGCACTCCTGCTTGACCGGCCTTGCTTAGAGGGCTGATATCGTTGATCTTCAATCCTTTCTTTTCACCTTCTTTAACCTCAGCAAGAACGAGACCCATCTTGCCGACCGGTTCAAGGGTAACAGGGGGGGCCAGAAAAAAGAAATCCGTAGTCTGGGAAATGTCTGCCGGTGTATCCTCGGCGCTGAGATTAAGCACCGATGCCTGGCTTACCTGCAGCCTGCTTGCTACCCGTGGTGGAATCCCCGAATCTTTGCGGGTGTGTTGGGAACCTGCCAGAATGACCATCCGGGTGGCGGGGTGATCTGTTAAAAACTTTGCTGCTGTTTCGGCCATGGTCTCGTCCCATATGGCCTGGGACTGGATAAAACCGGTCAACATCCCCTTCTCTGTCTGTTGGTTCCGGGTATGAAATCCATGAATCTCACCCAACCTCTCTGTATATCCCGGGAGATCGAGGTTACGATTCTCGGGCAGCATCGTTTTTTGTTCCGCACTCAAACTGTCAGTATGGCCGTCGGCGAAGATCTTGCTGACAATCTCTCTTTCCAGATTGAGTCCGATCACGGGAATCCTGTGTCTGCGCGCATAGCTGAAGATAGCACGGAAAAAGCGCCAGTCATAACCCCATACCTCAAAATAGCGCGAGTCGCGGAGGAAATCCTGCTCGCTGATCATGTCGTCATTGATGTAGGCATCAAGGGCAGGTTGACTTGTTCGGGGAAACATCTCCATGCCAATGGCCAGATCCGGATTCTTCTGGTGGAGGGCCTGGATGATCCTGAACTGGAGCAGGTGATCGGCCATTGAGGTGTGGTTTTCTCCCACATAGATGACTCGGCGCTGGTTCAATTGGTCTATGGTGTCGTCAAAAGAGCCCAGCATGGGAACCGACCCGCCTGCTGGTAATTGTTCCAGGATAAAATGGATGCCGGATTCACTTTCACGGATGGTCTTTTCCTTGATCTGCCCTTGTTGAAAATGGAGCCATGAATATTTTCCGTAGTGGGAGAGTTTCGGCAGGGCTGCTGCTGTTTCGGCAGCGCTGCTGCTGCTCATGAGGACGGAAACCTGGCTTGGGTTCAGGGGATTGGCGCGTACA
>JANMTN010000300.1:0-8822 GCA_031390685.1 Desulfobulbaceae bacterium | reverse complement strand
AATCCGGTTCTGGGCGGCTTCGTGCCACTCGTTGTCCTGAAGTTCCCACTGGATTTCTATGCACTTGCTCCGGGTCAGGATGCGGCCGTAATTGCCGCGAACGGATGCCATTTGACTTATATTGTCGAACAGGGCGTCACTGACATCCAGGTCAAAGATATGGGTGGCATCGGCAAAATCCACTCCCTCCTGCATGATTCTCCGGGCCTGATTACCGGTCAGCAGTTGTTTGGTTATCCGGGTGGTGTTCAGGTCGGTGGGAAAGAGACGGAGCCGCACCTGCAGGTTGGCGGGGATCACCGGCTTGTCGCTGCCATTGTAAATCTCAACCTGTCTTGGGACCCTGATGCCGCTTGTCCGCACCGCATCAAGCAGTCTGGCGGCCAGATGAAAAACACCAGGTTCATTGAGCGTCCTGTCGATCAAGGCGCTGTAGGGTCCAAGGGAAATACGGATGGCCCCGCACAGAAAGTCGCCTGGCGCCAGGGAGGCGGGGAGTCCACAGCGGGAAGGGTATTGAATCAGACCAAGCCCCTCCTTGCTCTCGCTGAGCACGATCTGGATATTCTGGCCGGCCGTAAGCAGGGTGTTTGACAGCAGATAGCGGTTGTTGTCCAGAGGAAGGGTGATGACGCCTTCGTCGTCAATGGTGGCATTGGCAGGCAGCAGCAGATAATTATCGGCCGCCGCCTCTTCGATCTCGGCGCGTCCAAGTGGGGCGGCCATGGGGATGAAGAGTCTGCCCATGGTCAGGCGCCGGTTACGGTCGACCATGGACTTGATCTCGGCAAAGAGGAAATCCGGGATGTTCGGGTTCAGCGAAAAGAGGTGCACCGGGATATCGATGCACTTGTGTCTGGTATCAATCTCCGGCAGATCGTCACCGAAATCCAGATTCAGGCCAATCTGCGAATGGCCGCTCCTGCCGATCAGGGAGCAGCTTTGCCGCAGAAGGCCGGCGGTCATGATGTCGCTGATAACACCGCGGATGGTGTCGCTTGTCTCTTCAAAACGCAGGGTTCCTGCCAGTTTGGGGACACCCAGTTTGGTGTCAATGGTCGGTTCCATCTGCGGATCAAGCAGGAGGTATCCATCTTCAGTGAGCAGGGGCGGGCGTTTCATGTCTATATTTTCCAGAAAAGAAGGAGAAAAGTTGAGGTTGCGTTTATAGGTACAGAACTTTATACCATAAGAAAGGGGATTTGACCTGATTCTTGTGAAGAAAAACAACTTCCCCCTGTAAACTCGGTGCCGTCTGTGGTAATGGTTTGTTCATAATAGACCCATAAAGAAAAACGTTATTTTGTAACGGCTTCTAACCATCCAATGTACCCTTATCTGATGCAAACAATTTCCCGTGGCCTCGTCAAAACAAAAAACAGCGCCCCAATCGCCTTCAATGTTCAAAAAATCGGGGACTGAAACACCGGCTTACCGGCCGGTACCGCGTCGTAAGCCGCTGAATGAAAAGCATATTATCGCCTTTCTGTTTGCGATCTGTCTGTTGATTACCCTTTTTCTCGGGTCGCTTCTTGTTGCCTTCAAATCCCTTAATCTTCCTGATATCAGCTCTGTTTTCCATTATCGTCCCCTGCAGGCCACCGAGATCCTGGACCGGCACGGGAAGGTGATTGACCGGATTTTCATCGAAAACCGGACTGTGCTGCCTCTGGCCAAGATACCGCCCTTGCTGGCCAAGGCGTTTGTGGCCGCTGAAGACGGTCGTTTTTATGATCATCCGGGTCTGGATTTCTGGTCGGTGTTCAGGGCCCTGATCAATAACGTGAGAGAGGGGCGGCGCAGTCAGGGCGGGTCAACGATTACCCAGCAGGTCGCCCGTTCCCTGCTGCTCTCTCCTGAAAAGACTTATCTGCGAAAAGTGAAAGAGGCCCTTATTGCCTGGCGGATAGACAGCCTGCTGAGCAAGGACGAGATCCTGTATGTTTATCTCAACCAGATCTATCTGGGCGATGGCGCATACGGGGTAGAGGCGGCCGCTCAGGTCTATTTCGGCAAACACGTATCAGAGCTCATCCTGGGCGAGATGGCTATCCTGGCTGGTCTGCCGCAGGCTCCAAGCCGGTATTCTCCCCTTGATCATTTGGAGCTGGCGCAGCAGCGACAGCGGTATGTCTTGAACCGGATGGCCGAGGATGGCTATATAAGCGCTGATGAGGCGCACCTGGCCTTTGTGTTGCCGATGCAGTTTAAACAGCGGGAGAATAGCGCGCGCCTAAACACCGGGTATTTTGTGCAACTGGTACGCAAGCAGGCGGAGGCCGAGCTTGGAGTTTCTTTGAATTATGCCGGGGTCCGAATCTTCACGACCTTCGATCCAGCCATGCAGCTTGCGGCCACCAGTGCGGTACGGCGGGGGGTGATGGCCTCCCTGGTGCGATCTTCGGGGCAGGTATTGAAGTCCGGAAAGGACGGCCGGAAAGGGGTTCCCCAGGGGGCACTGGTGAGTTTTGAGGCCTGCACCGGTCAGGTCAGGGCCCTGGTGGGCGGACTTGATTTTGCGGCGTCTCCTTTTGATCGGGCGACGCAGGGGCGGAGGTCTGCCGGCTCGGTTTTCAAGCCTTTGATCTATGCCACGGCCCTGGAAAACGGCTGGCGGCCGGAATCGATGATCCTGGATGCGCCGCTGTCAATACGGGGCCATGCCGGCAAGCAGTGGCAGCCGAAAAATTATTCGGGTGAGTTTCATGGGGCGACCTCCTTGTCTTCGGCACTGGCCCATTCCCTGAATGTGGTGACGGTCAAGCTTCTGCAGAAGGTGGGAGTTGACAAGGTGCGGACCCTGGCCAGGGCCTGCGGTATTGCCGAGCCGATTACTGCTGATCTGTCCTTGGCCCTGGGGGCCACCGGGGTCTCGCTGCTGGAGATCACCGGGGCCTATACCCCTTTTGTCTGTGGCGGCCGGTTTGTGCCGCCGGTGCTGATTACCAGGATTGAAGACGGGGCCGGCGCAATCTTGATGAAAAACAAATCCGAATCACGGCGGGTGCTGGACCCCAAGGTGGCGGAAGATATGCGGAGGATGCTGGCGGCGGTGATCAGCGAAGGGACGGGCAAACGGGCCGGCGGGCTGCCTGGTTTTTCCGGCGGCAAGACCGGGACAACGGATGATAATCGCGATGCCTGGTTTGTGGGCTTTACCAGGGAACTGATCACCGGCGTCTGGATAGGGTATGACCAGAATTCAACTCTTGGCAGGGAGGAGAGCGGAGGCCGCGCTGCCGCGCCGATCTGGCTTGATTTCATGCGGCAGGAAAAGTGATGGGGACCCATTGAACAGGGGAGACATGGGAACACGTTCTGAAATTTATACGCTTTTTTATAGCGGTGATGTGGTGTTGAAACTGGCGGTAGCACAGGATCTGTATGCCCGTTATGGCCAGGACCTTGTCCTGCGGACGGATATCATGGCGCAACTGGCGGCGGTGGAGACCTCGGAGCGTGCCCTGCAAGCCCAGATGGGCGCAATGGCGATGGGCGTTACCTGTACGCAATGCGCGGGTCGTCAGGGCGGCGGGTGTTGCAGCCGGTATATGGCGGCTGAAAATGATGTGTCGCAACTGTTGATGAATATGCTGGCCGGAGTTCGGGTCCGTATTCAGGAGGATGACGGCCTCGGGTGTTGTTTTCTGGGGGATACGGGCTGTGTCTTGAGTTTTAAACCCATGTTCTGCCTCAACTATATCTGTACCCATATCAAGGAAAACGAGGAGCCGGCAACCCTGCTGCTTCTTGAACAGCGGACAGGTTCTCTGCTGAGGAAACAGGCTGGCATGGAGCAGTTGCTGCTGGATTTTTTTTGTGAGATCTGAGGGAGTGGCTCGGATTCCGGGGAAGGGAAAGAGAATCGGCCAGGTTCACTTATCATAATCTGCTGCTGACGGCGGCCTGATTTTGCTTACAAGGCCTTGACTTATTGCTGAATGAAATGTATTTCTTAATTAAATACAGGTGTATTCGGGCCAGTTAACTCCTTGCAAAAGGGCGCAGGTCTTGATACTTTTATCTTTTTGAACCCTTCTTTCTGGAAGACATATGAGATCTCTAAAGAAAATATGTTTTTTGCTGATGATATTCTTATGTCTGCCTTGTAGTCATGGGATGGCAAACCAGTCCCAGGGTGATCAGCGGCTACAGGAAATAACATCGCGCAGTAATGAGGTCTTGCTGGGCGCTGATGGTTTTGGGCAACCTGCAGAGGAGATCCTGGCCACCCTTACCCCAGGGGAAAGGAAGTGGTACCATAGGTTTCAAGAGGGGATTCCTTATTTTGATGGTTGGAAAAAGATAACTCAGGCGGTTGTCGAAAAATTTCCCGAGCATGAGCGGGAAACGAGACTGGCTGCCATGCAGGCACTCGGTTTTAAAATCGGTTATGAGTGGAGCCGGGATAATCGGGTGCGCAAGGTCAATACCGACATGTTGAAGGTCTGGGGAAGAGAGTTGCGGACGGCCGGGGCTGAAAACCATGTGCAGCTGGCCCAGGCCCTGTACAAGATCGATAGTGAGGTAGAAACCCTGTTACGTCGAGGAATTGCTGCGCAGTAGTTGCCGGTTCCTTTTTCTGCTATTTTTGTCATCCCGGCAACTCAGGGAGCAATAACCCTGTTTTACCTCGCATTCCAGCCTGCCGTCATGGAGAACTATCTCTATCTGTTCACCAGGGTGAACCTGCCCGCTTCTGCTAATGATTTCCTCCTGTTTCTTTTCTGATTTTTTTCTTCTGACGATGGCATAGCCCCGGGCCAGGGTGGCAAGGGGACTGACGGTATCTAAAAGCGCTGCCTGAGCGGAAAAGGCCGCGCTTTTTTGTTGAAGGAGAACCTGTATCTGCTGGTACAGCTTTTCGGTGGCATGGCGCAGGCGTTCTGTCTGGATGGCCACTCTGGTGACTGGTGACTGGCGCTCCAGTCTGGACAGGATCCTTTCCAGACAGAGGGTCTGTTGCTGGAACAGCCTCTCCAGGGAGTGAGTCAGCCTGGAGAGGCTATGGTCTATCCGCAAGGTCAAGTGGGAAAGGGTCATTCCCAGATCACCGAGCAGGCGTCTGTTCTGGTAGACCTGTCTGCTGTAATCGTTAATCTTTTTCAGAAGCAGGGTCGCGAGCTGTCTTTTGCAGAGGAGGATTTGTCTTTGCACTCTTGCGTTGTCGGGGACGATCTGTTCGGCCGCGCCGGTAGGGGTCGGAGCCCTCAGGTCGGCACAGAAATCGGCAATGGTGAAATCGACTTCATGGCCGATGGCCGTGACAATGGGCAGGGTTGAGCCGGCAATGGCCCTGGCCACGCACTCCTCGTTAAAGGCCCACAGGTCTTCCAGCGAGCCTCCGCCCCGGCAGAGGACGATGATGTCTGGGCGCAGCTCGGTATTGGTTATCTTGATTCTGTTGATCCTGGTGATTGCCCCGGCGATCTCTTCTGCCGCTCCCGCCCCCTGCACCCGTACCGGAAAGATCTGAATGGTCGCCCCCCAGCCGCGATTTCTCCAGATCTTGAGAAAATCATGGACCGCTGCGCCGCTGGGAGAGGTGATCAGGGTGATCCTGCGCGGAAACGGCGGGATCGCCTTCTTCCGTTCTTCGTTGAAAAGACCTTCAGCGGCCAGTCGTTTTTTCAGCTCCTCAAATTGCAGCTGCAGCAGGCCGGCCCCGTGAAAATCAATGGTGTCAACGATGAGCTGATAGTCGCCACGGGGTTCGTAAACCGAGATCCGGCCATGACAGACCACCTGCTGGCCGTCACCGATATCCTTGGCCAGGAAACGCTGCTGCCCTTTAAAGAGCACCGCCCGCAACTGGGCGCCCTCATCCTTGAGGGTGAAATAGCTGTGGCCCGAGTAGGGGCGGGAGAGGTTGGAGATCTCGCCGCTGACCCGGACAAAGCGGAATTCACCTTCCAGCAGGTTCCTGATGGAGTGGCTGATCTGGGAAACGGTCAGTATAGCCGGTCCTGAAGGTGTGAGGGTAAAAGGATCCATGGGCGAAAATCAGGAAGATATAGGTTTCATGGGTTTGCAGTTACCCGGGCTGGCGAGCCTTTGAAAAGTCATGAATTGTTCCGACGCACTTTTTGTGACTTGATGAATCATGGTATCAGGCTGGCAGTGGAGAGACTTTTTGCGAGACCATTAGACTTTGGGAATGGACATGACGCCCGCTATCGAGTAAATAGAAAAATTCATATCTGGAAAATTGAACCTAAAATGTTTGCGTGGAAAGGTAAAGCAAAAAACAAAAGGAGGTTGGTATGGCGGAACAGAGCGCCTTTGATAAACAGCATGTTCAGGAGAGTTCCCATAGCGATGGCAGTGGTTTGCTTGAGCATTTGAATCTGCCCCCGGTGGTTATCCGGTTTGTTAACAGGAATAAAAAGAATCTGCAGATCGGGGCCGCTGTTGTCAGCGTGGTGGTTATTGGCCTGATCTCGTACAGTTCGTATCGGTCGAACCGGATCCAGAAGGCGTCGGCAGCGCTGGCATTTGCCATGCAAGCTGCTGTGCCGGAAAGGCATAAGGCCCTTGTCGGCGTGGCCGCTGAATTTCCCGGAACTCCTTCGGCGCACTGGGCGAGTGCCGAGCTTGGTCATGAGTTGATGAAAGAGGGCAAATTTAAAGAGGCTGCCGCGCAATACGGAGCGGTGCGAAAAAAAATCAACGCTGCTGATCCCCTGCACGCCTTGCTGACCATTGGTCTGGCCCAGGCCAATGAGGTCGCTGGCGTTTTTGAGGACGCTGCTCTTGAGTATAAGGCCCTGCAGAAGATTGATGGCTATGCCGGAGAAGGGTTTACCGGACTGGCCAGAATCTATGAGTCTCAAGGGAAAGGAAAGGAGGCGCTGGCCGTGTATGAGGAATATGCGGCGACCTTTACCGGTCAGAATCAGAACGATCCTGCCAAGATAGCAGTGGATGAGAAGATCATCAGGCTCAAGGCCATGCAGTGAAACTGGTTCCTGATCCGTCGGAGATTGCCGCCCTTACTGCCGGTTGGCGGGGTCAGGGGTTGAAGATTGCCCTGGTGCCGACCATGGGCTGGTTTCATGCCGGCCATCTGGCCTTGATGCGTCAGGCCAGGCAGAAAGCCGACCGGGTAGTGGTCAGTCTCTTTGTCAATCCCATTCAGTTTGGCCCTGGCGAAGATCTGGCCGCCTATCCGCGTGATCTGCAGCGGGATAGGGAACTTGCCGCTGGTGAGGAGGTTGATGTCCTTTACGTCCCGTCGGCATCTGATATGTATCCTGCCGGATTTCAAACTACCATCCGGGTGGCGGAGCTGGGCCGGGGGTTGTGCGGCGCCAGTCGTCCCGGCCATTTTGATGGGGTCTGCACGGTGGTCATGAAACTGTTGCATCAGATCCAGCCTCATCTGGCTGTCTTTGGCGAGAAAGATTTTCAGCAACTGGCAGTGATCAGGCGCATGGTCCGTGATCTGGATCTGGCGGTGGACATCGTCAGTCATCCCATTGTGCGGGAGGCAAGCGGACTGGCCATGAGCTCGCGCAACAGTTACTTGATGGAAGGTGAGAGAGAGCAGGCACTCTGTCTCCATCGCGCCATCCTTTTTGCCCGGGCAAAGGTTGAGGGTGCGGCCCAACCCCTGTCCGCTGTGGACTTGCGCTCAGAGATTGAGGAAAATATCCGCCAGGTTCCTGGGTGTGCTGTTGAGTATGTGGAAATTGTTGATGCTGACAGTCTTGAGCGCTGCGAAACTGTGGGCGAAAACAGCCGGTTGATCATGGCGGTGAAGGTCCATGAGAGAGTTCGTTTGATAGATAATGCCAGGCTGTGTGAGGTCTGAACTGTAAGCCGTTTGCATAAAAAAGAGTCTGGAAAATAAGAGTTGTTTTGTAATGATCCCTAAAAATAATGAGAAGATAGAAAATCATGTTGCGACAGATGTTGAAGGCAAAGCTTCATCGGGCGACCGTCACCGAAGCTGATTTGAGTTACGAGGGAAGTCTGACCATTGATAAAAATTTAATGGATGCCGTGGGGATTGTACCCTTTGAACGGGTTCATATTTATAATATCAACAATGGTGAGCGGTTTGATACCTATGCCATTGTCGGCGCGCCGGGAGCCGGGGTGATCGGGTTGAATGGCGCCGCGGCCCGGAAGGGCATGGTGGGCGATATCATTATTATCTGCACCTATGGTCTTTCGGCTGAGGAGGAATTGCCGGAATATCAGCCTGTCATTGTCCTTCTCGATGAGCATAATGCCATCAAGAAAACGCTTGATATCTGAGATCATTTTTTAAGGGAGATCCTGCCAATGCCTGGTTATGAGATTTTTGGTGCAGAAGAAAAGAAAGAGATCCTGGAGGTGCTGGATACCGGTGTCCTCTTTCGCTATGAGTTTGGCGCCCAGCGCCAGGGCGTGTACAAGGTGCTGGAATTTGAGAAACAATTTGCCGCTTATTGCGGAACTTCGTATGGCCAGGCCGTGACCTCGGGAACCGCGGCCCTGAAGGTGGCCCTGGCCGCGCTCGGCGTCGGTCCGGGAGATGAGGTCATCACCCAGGGGTTCACCTTTGTTGCCACCTGGGAGGCGATCCTTGATATCGGCGCTCTTCCGGTATTTACCGAGATCGATGCGACCCTGAATATGGACCCTGTTGATCTTGAAAAAAAGATTACCGCCAGGACCCGCTGTATTATCCCGGTGCATATGCTGGGCGCCCAAGCCAGGATTCAGGAGATCGTTGCCATTGCCGCAAGGCATGGTATTCCCGTGATTGAGGATACGGCCCAGGCCGCGGGGGCCAGAATTAACGGGCAGCATCTGGGCACGTTTGGCGACTGCGG
>JANMTN010000088.1:0-6874 GCA_031390685.1 Desulfobulbaceae bacterium | reverse complement strand
ATCTGGCCCGGCATGGTATTGATACCTTGATGCTTTTGCAGGAAAAGACCAAAGGGAATCTGACATCGGATGAGGAAGGGATGCTGAAAGGTATCCTTTATGATGTGAAGATGCGCTTTGTGAATGCCGTTAAAAAATAAGCAATTATTCCATTGCACAATAAAGCGTTAACTTTGTCGGCTTCGCTGCGCAGTTTCTCGCCGTAGCCCATGTACTGTTTCGTTGTCGCTCACTCGCCTTTGCGTTTGCATTTTGATTGAGAAATGGAGGGACCAGATATCAGATTGAGGGAAAATTGGTTGCCAGTGATTTCTGAAACTTCTCTTGTGTTACGGGCACCAGCCAAAGTAAATCTGTCCCTGCTGATTAGAGGAAGACGCCCGGATGGGTATCATGATCTGGATACCGTGATGCAGAAGCTGAAACTCTGTGATCTGGTTGCACTTACGGTAACGGATGAGCCGGGAATCATTTTGCGATGCCCTGATTCGGATTTGCCGGAAGATCGCTCCAATATTGTCTTCAGGGCCGCAGAGGCATTTTTTACGGCATGTGCATGTGAAAAAGTAGGGGTCGATATTACCCTTGAGAAAAATATCCCTGTTGCTGCCGGGCTTGGGGGCGGAAGCAGTGATGCCGGAACCGTGCTTGTTGGGCTGGACAGGCTGTTTGGGACTGGTTTATCAACCACCGATCTCATCGCGCTTGCCAGACCACTGGGGGCAGATGTTCCTTTTTTTGTTACAGATTTTGGTGCGGTTCGGGCGAAAGGGATAGGTGATCAAATGAGCGCTGTGCCATCCCTTAAAGATTGTACATTTATTCTGGTTAATCCGGGGTTCCCTGTGTCCACGCGTTTGGTTTATGAAAAATATGCGTTGACAATGGCAGACAAAGATTCTAAATTATGTGATTCTCAAAAAAAAATGGATCATGTTCCACCGTACGCAGGAGTCAATGATCTGGAACAGGTAGCCCTTGTTTCGTATCCTGAAATAGAGCGACTTAAACAGGGCCTTCTTGGTCTGGGTGCATCTTCGGTATTGATGTCTGGAAGCGGCCCGACTGTTTTCGGGATATTTCCTGATGAGGATGGCAGTGTGTCAACTCTCGTTCGGCAGGCTGTCCATGTGTTAGAACAACAAAATGGTGTAAAAGTTTTTGTAACTCAACCTGTGTGATGGGGTGTCGCCAAGCGGTAAGGCACCGGGTTTTGATCCCGGCATTCGTAGGTTCGATCCCTTCCACCCCAGCCAGAAAAACGGGTTGGATGATCCTTTTACCATAAATGTAGAAATTTATTATGTCAAAAGCCCCGAAGATTTTTTCTGGTAATGCCCATCCGCAAATGGCTCGTGAAATTTGCGAGTTCCTTAAACTGCCCTTGTCTGAGGCGGATGTAAGGAAATTCAGTGATGGTGAGATATTTGTTGAGATAAAAGAGAATGTTCGTGGCGATGATGTCTATATTATTCAGCCAACCTGTACCCCGGTCAATGATCATCTGATGGAGCTGGTGATTATGGTTGATGCCCTGCGTCGGGCCTCCGCCCGCAGGATCACCGCTGTCGTACCTTATTATGGTTACGCGCGTCAGGATAGAAAAGTTGCCCCCAGGGTGCCGATTTCTGCCAAGGTTGTGGCGGAGATGTTTATGGCGGTAGGGGTGCGCCGTGTTCTGTGCATGGATCTGCATGCCGGACAGATTCAGGGTTTTTTCAATATTCCGGTGGATCATCTGTATGCCGCTCCCGTATTGTTGAAGTATATTAAGGAGCAATTCAAGGACGTGGTTATGGTATCGCCTGATGCCGGTGGAGTTGAACGGACTCGTGCCTTTGCCAAACGGCTTGATGCCGGTCTTGCTATTATTGATAAACGGCGGGATCGCCCTAATGAATGTCAGGCCATGAATGTGATTGGTGATGTCAAAGGCAAGGTCGCGATTCTTCTCGATGATATGGTGGATACTGCTGGGACCCTATGTAATGGGGCGGCGACGTTGCTTGAACATGGCGCCAAGGAGGTGCATGCCTGTTGCTCGCATCCTGTCTTATCAGGGCCTGCCATTGAACGTCTGAATAACTCATGTATTAAAACTCTGGTCGTCACCAATTCCATTCCTTTGCGTGGAGATGCCTTGAAGTGTGATATTATTAAAGTATTGTCTGTGTCCCAGCTTCTTGCTGAGGCCATTGATCGAATTCATAATGAGGATTCGGTCAGTTCGCTTTTCGTATAACTGGTCTGTGATGGCTTGATAGTTTGAAAAAGATCTGCATAATCGTATTTTTAGATAAATAAGTTCTGTGATTGTCTGCTTTTCGCAGGTGATGCAGGAACGTGATGGAGGAAAAAATGCTACAACAGGAAATGTCTGCTTTAGTAAGAAAAGATTTTGGGAAGGGGGCCATGCGGCGTTTACGGATGGCCGGCAATACCCCGGCAGTTATTTATGGAACAGGTCGTGACCCTGTGTCGCTTCAGCTTGAGACCCTGCCGCTTGTTAAACAGTTATTGAAACTTCAAAGGCGCAATGCGGTTATTACTTTAAATATCGACGGGGATTCTTCCCGGTATGTTTTGATTAAGGAGTTGCAGACGGATCCGGTCCGCGATACTTTGATTCATGCTGATTTTCTTGAGATTCCCTTGGATAAGGCCCGCAGGTTTACCGTTGATCTGGTTGTGACCGGCGCGGCTAAAGGTGTAGATGTCGGCGGAATCCTGGAGGTTGTTTCCCGTAAAGTGATAGTAGAAGGAAATCCTCTTGATATCCCTGATACGTTTGCGGTGGATGTGACCGAGTTGGCTATTGGTGATAACTTTATAGTCGGCAATCTGGCACTTCCTGATAATGTCAAGATGATCACATCAGGTGATGCAGTCTGTGTAACAATCCAGGCGCCCTCTGCCGCTTGATTTAAAACAATATCAGCACAAGAGAGTTGTGTTATTCTTTATCCGGGAAAAGCTGTGGCTTTTTCCGGATTTTTTATTTAGGAGTCGCAACAAAATAACAAATGCATTTCTGACTTTTTCATTACGACGGTCATTGCCGTTTCGCTTATCTGGCATAGCATGTTTGCATGCGGAGGGGGGCACCCCGAAGGAATTACTCTTGGGGTGTGGAGAGCGACCGGCTCCTTGTGCCGTTCATGATATTCAATGTTCAGTTATTTCTGAATGCCGGCTTGATGTGACTGTATGAATGAAAATATGTTTTTAGTTGTTGGCTTAGGGAATCCTGGCAGTGAATATGCTGCCACACGGCATAATGCTGGATTTATGGTTGTCGATGAGCTGGCCAGAAGGTTTGGGGCGTCTATTGATCATGAAAAATGGCAGGCCCATTCTGTGCAGCTCACCTTATGGGGGAGCAGAATATGTCTGCTGAAGCCAGCTACTTTTATGAATTTGAGCGGCAGGGCTGTGGCCAGATATGTCGATTTTTACAAAGTACGGTCTGAACAGATCCTTGTGGTGCATGATGATCTGGATATGGCCTCTGGTCGGATAAAATTGGTTGCCGGGGGCGGGGCGGGTGGTCATAATGGCATACGTTCATTGGTCGAGTGCCTGGGAACAAGGGATTTTCTGCGATTAAAGCTGGGTATCGGCAGGCCGGGAAGGTTGAGTCTTAATTCGGAAATGCCGGTGGAGAAATATGTGCTGGCACCCTTTTCGCCAGATGAAAGAATGCTTCTGGAGCAGAGGATGGATAATATTGAAAAAGGTCTGGAATATCTTGTGCGCGATGGAATTGCCAAGGCAATGAACCTGTTAAATACCATAAAACCGTGAACATTGCTGTGCGCTCCAGAGGAAGAACCTTTTTTAAAGAGCATAATTTAAAAAAATATGTTAGTAATAAAACATGTTTTTATTGTTGTTGAAGCTGAAATCAGTGATGCCTCGGCTGATAAATTTTCAGCTTTTGATATGGGGGAGTCGTTAACGTTAGTTGATGGCTTCCATTTATTACGAAATGTAACACCATCCTTGTGAAGGCGAAAGGATCGTGTGCAGACAAATTCATCTTGACCAGGAGGATATGGTGTTTCTTGCAGGCGATATGGCCGTTTATCCGGCTCATGGTGTAGGGGTGATTGAGTCTATAGAGACTCAGACTGTTGCGGGGACGGATCATTCATTTTATGTGATGAAGATCATTGAAAATGATATGAAGATCATGATTCCTACCAGAAACAGCGCTAATGTAGGGCTTCGTGCTATTATTGATAAAACCGAGGTGGAAAAGGTTATGGTGATTTTGCGGGATCGGGATATCGCGATCAGCGCCCAGACCTGGAACCGTCGTTATCGCGATTACATGGAAAAGATCAAGACGGGATCCATCTTTGAAGTGGCGGTTGTTCTCCGGGACCTGTTTCTTCTCAGCGTCGATAAAGAACTCTCCTATGGAGAGAGAAAGATGATGGATACCGCGAAAAATCTTCTGGTAAAAGAAATTTCCCTGGCCCGGGATATGGATGAGATCAAAACTGCAGATCAGATTGAGAAGATGTTTTCCTGATCCTTGTGTGGCGTTTTGTAATTGTTTCGTGTCGTGTTCGTATGAATTCTGTTTTGTAATAAGCCGTTGTTCAAAAATAACTGTAACATTGAAATACCATGAACGGCATACGGGGCCGTAACCAGATGGTCAAAAATGGAATAGTTATTTTGCAACGGTCCTTTAAACCATTGCATGGCTGTCAGTCATGAGTCATTGTTGTTGTCAACCTTCTTTTGCTTCTTCTCTTTCAGAGAATTTTTTTATCTTCTATGTCCCTGTCGAGCAGGCCGGGTGTCGTTTAGATCACTTTCTGGTGCGTGCTGTCCCTGAGGCCTCCCGTTCGATTTTAACTGAATCTGTTCGAGTTGGATTGATCAAGGTTGATAGTCTTGAAAGAAAAAGCAGCTATTGTCTGAAGGCTGGAGAGTGTGTCGCCGGATCTCTGTTTGTGGCTCCGGCAATGGATCTGTTGCCGGAGAAAATACCCTTTGAAATCCTTTTTGAGGATTCGTATCTCCTGGTCCTTTCCAAGCCTCCCGGGCTGGTCGTGCATCCTGGTAGTGGCAATCAGGCGGGTACCCTGGTGAATGGCTTGCTGTATCATTGCCAGGCCATTGCCGGGGTCGGTGATGATGCTGTCAGGCCCGGGATTGTTCATCGTCTTGATAAGGACACATCTGGTCTGATGGTTGTGGCCAAAGAGGAGGGAACACATCGAAAACTTGTGGATGCCTTTAAGGCCAGAATGGTCGATAAGCAATACCTGGCCTTGCTGCACGGTGTTATGGAGCAGAAAACAGGGCGGATCATGGCGGCAATCGGCCGACACCCGGTGCATCGTCAGAAGATGGCCATCAGGGAGGATGGAAGGTACGCCGCCACCAATTGGCAGGTGGTTCGGGAGTTTGCTCCTGGGTTAAGTCTTGTCCGGCTCCAGATTGAAACTGGGCGTACCCATCAGATTCGCGTGCACATGGCTTCGATAGGGCATCCCGTGGCTGGCGATAATGTTTATGGCGGCGGAGGTGGAAAAAGAAAATTTCCCAGGCAATTGCTTCATGCCGCACAACTGGGTTTTACCCATCCTGTTACCGGAGAACCCCTCGTCTTTTCAGCCCCATTGTGGCCCGATTTTTCATCGATCCTTGATCAGCTTGCTGATGAAGCCAAACAAGTCGGGCGGGAGCGCTTGTGATAATCGGAGTTACAGGAGGTATGGGTGCCGGCAAGAGCATTGCGGCAGGACTTCTGGGAAAATTGCTGGAATACGATGTGCTTGATGCGGATATTTTGTGTCGTAATCTATTACAACCACATATGCCGGGATGGCAGGGTGTCCAGGAAAAATGGGGCGCTCGTTTTTTTGATCTGACCGGCAATATTGATCGGCCTGCTCTGCGTAAGGCCCTGTTTGCAGATCCTGTGGTGCGGCAAGGTTTGGAGCGAATCCTGCATCCGCTTGTCCGTCAGGAGATTATGAGACGGGTTGCAGAGAAGAGGCTGCGCCTGTCCGGGCTCGTGGTTGAGGTTCCCCTGCTGTTTGAGGTCGGCTGGCAGGATGATTTTGATTGGATTGTTGTTGTCTATGCAGGGGCTGAGTGTTGTGTCGACCGTATTGTCAGACGTGATCGGGTAAACCCGGAGGCTGGCAGGGCTGCCATGAGCACCCAGATGTCTCTTGAGGGAAAAGCCTTGCGGGCTGATTCGGTGATTGAAAATTCCGGTCCTTTGGCCCTGACAATCCTGCAGATCTATCATCTGGCCCGTTTTTTGAGTGGTTGAGTTGATTTTTTCCTTTAAGTGAACCTTGAGTTGGTGAAAAAGGTTGACATGGTTTTTTGAAGTACGTATATACTTGCATTCATCAGTGAGAAAATCCTGCCTTTGTCCGATCTATTTATAATACCGTGTTTCATTCTTACAGGTCACCTTTGGTGATTGGTTGCTGTGAGCGAAGAAAGAGAAAGTCTTCAGAATAATTATTTCAGTACAAATCTTGCCCCTGTCCCATCCTTTAGATCATAAATACTAAGAAATAAAAAATATTTCATATTCGGCCAATTTTTAAGCGTCTGAATAGAACCAATAGCGCCTATAGCGGTGATTTTTTGGTGATTCGGTACCTTGGGAGATTGGCCAGTTTACGATCAGTCTGATTTGTAGTTGTTCTTATACGGGTGAGTGTCCCTTACAGGGATGTGAATTGCCTGAGATTAAGATATCCCTCGGATGACAGGGATTGTTTCTGTTCTTTCCATCGCCATGTGGAAGCCCATAATAGGAGAAAAGGATTAATGAATCTGGCGGAATTAAAGCTGAAGAAAATTGAAGAGCTGGTAAAGCTTGGTCAAAAGC
>JANMTN010000169.1:0-2090 GCA_031390685.1 Desulfobulbaceae bacterium | reverse complement strand
TGACCATGTCTGCTGGCAACTGGACAATGGGCTTGAACTGCGCCTCAACGACAGCAGGCGCTTTGGCGCCGTCTGGCTGCTGACCCCGGAACAGGCGGGGAACAGGGAAACCGGGTTTTTCGGGGGCACCGGGCCGGAACCTTTCAGCGGGATCTGCACCCCTGCCCATTTCATGACCCTGGCCCAGCGCCGGCAACAGCCGATCAAGACCTTTCTCATGGACAGCAAGGTGGTGGCGGGCATTGGCAACATCTACGCCAACGAGGCCCTGATGGCCGCCGGCATCCATCCCGCGCGCAAGGCCTGCGCTTTACAGGAACACGACTGGCAGCTGCTCATCCCCCTGATCCGCCGGATCCTGACCCAGGCCATTGCCTGCGGCGGCTCAACCATCAGTGATTTTATCAATGCCAACGGCGAGAGCGGCTACTTTCAAATGCACTTCGAGGTCTATGGCCGGAAAGGTCAGCCCTGTCGCCAGTGCGGAACACTCATCGAAAAAATACCGCTCAGCGGCAGAGCAAGTTACTTTTGTCCCCATTGCCAGAAAAAAGAATAAGAGCTTGTCCGTAAATAAGCTTTTCAGGGATTGCTCCGGATTTTGAGACGAATTTGGCCGAGACGATTGAGTGAAACCGCAGCCGTAGCAGCGCTACGGCGAGGATTTTGCGATTGAGGAGCGGTCAAAGACGGCCAAAAGCCGGATGCGAGCACCAAAGATTTATTTACGGACAAGCTCTAATAAGCCATAGCCTGCAACCTCACATCTGGCCGACAATCTTTTCAAGGATCACCCGGAATAGCTCCTGCTCTTCGCTGGATAGAGTGGCGGTGATCTCTTCAATGAACCGCAGATGGTGCTGATGGTGCTGGGCAAAAAGCATCTGCCCTTTTTCCGTCAGCTCAACCAGCCAGGAACGGCGATCCGTCTCATGGGGCATTCTCTTCAGCAGGCCCTGCTCCTCCAGACGGTCCACCATCACGGTCAGGGTGCCGGTGGTCACGCCCATCTTTCCGGCCAGCTCCTTCATCCGCGAGGAGACGGTATGACCAACGATCTCGATGGTATGCATCTGGGCCGTGGACAGTCCTGAATGTTTCACCACGTCCTGCTCCCATGTTGACATTTTCTCATAAAATTCAACAAGCTGATGAGACAGTTCTGCGATGTCTACACTATCGGCTGCCTGAACAGACATGACTCCCCCTCGCAGACATTCAGCTCTATGGTCAGGTGCGAGATTTCCTTGAAATCGCTCAATAATCCCTTGTAATAGTCCATTTTCTGCGGATGATGGGTGACAATAGAGATGATGGCCGCATAATCCGCCGGGCCCACTCTCCACATATGGATATCGGCAACCCGGTTGTCCAGCGTCCCTTCAATTTTTTCCCGGATGGCGGTAAGATAACCCCCTTCAATGCTGCCATCGAGCAGAATGAATCCCGTCTCGCGCAGCAGACCATAGGCCCAGCGGGCAATTACCGCCGCGCCGACGATCCCGATAACAGGATCAAGCCAATTCCAGCCCAGATATTTCCCGAACAGCAACGCGGCAATGGCAAGAACCGAGGTCAGGGCGTCGGCCAGGACATGCAGATAGGCCGCCTTGAGATTATGGTCATGGTGGTGATGGTCATCATGGCTATCATGGTCATGATGATCACGAAGGAGAAAAGCACTGACGATATTGACCGCAAGCCCCAGGGCGGCCACAACCAGGGCTTCATTGAAATGGATAGCCTGCGGGGCCACCAGGCGCTGACCCGACTCAATGAGCATGAGCAGGGCTACCACAATCAGGACAATGGCGCTGGTAAAGCCACCGAGCACGCTGACCTTGCCGGGGCCAAAGGTAAATTTTCTGCTGTCGGCATGCCTTCTGGCATAACGGTAAGCAATAATCGCGATCATGAATGCGGCCACATGGGTGCCCATGTGCCAGCCGTCGGCCAGCAGGGCCATGGAACCATAGGCCAGTCCCGCCGCCACCTCCAGCAGCATGGTGATGGCGGTCAGAATCAGCACCTGCCGGGTCCGTCGTTCACCATGTTCTTCAATAACCGCAAAATCATGCTGGTGCTCCCAG
>JANMTN010000116.1:0-4369 GCA_031390685.1 Desulfobulbaceae bacterium | reverse complement strand
CCTGGTTCCAGGGTTGGGAAAAGACCAGGGGGGTGATGGCCATATCTGCCAGTTGCAGGCAGGTCTCGGCTCGATCATCGACAAAGTAACGGAGTTTGTGCTCGTGGATGTAGCGGGCCTTGTCATCGTGACACCCCATGGCCACCAGACGGATATTGGCGCAGGCCGGGGCAGGGAAAAAATGTTGCAGCCAGTCTGCCACTGGTTGGTGCAGGAGACGGGCGGTAATGATGGTTACCGGCGAGGATTCGGTCATTTTCGTGATGACCTCCACCGCCCCTTTCATGGGTTGCAGACCGCTTGTCAGGGAATTGCGGAGGATGGCGTTAAAAATTGTTTCCACCACCGGGACGGGGATGTCCAGGCAATCTTCAACCTGAAAGCTGGTAATGTCTTTCAGGGTAAAAGAGCAGAAGGCATGCTCTTCGCAGGCCAGACGGATAAAGGCCTCAGCCGTATCGGCAATAACTCCGTCCAGGTCAAAACCAATTTCTCCGCTCTGGATTTTCATATCTCTTCTGTCCTTGTTGTATCCTGATTGTACTTTTCTTCCATATTCCTTATCTGTTGCACTACTTCTTCGTTGAAAGGGGTGGCGATGCCCAGCCTTTTCCCTTCCCTGACTATTGCGCCGTTGATGGCAGCAATCTCGGTTGGCCGCCTGTGGCGTCGGTCCTGGAGCATGGAAGAGATATTTCTGGCCGTGCTTTTACAGACAGCAAGGGTTGCCCGCAACGGATCAACGCTGATGGTAATGCCGCAAGACCTGGCCACTGTCTCTGCCTCGTGGACAATGTTTTTCAGACGGCTACGGGCGGCGCAGGAGGTGAGGAGCTGGCCGTTGGTCCGGTTGTAGAGGGCAGTGAGTGGGTTGATCCCGGCGTTGATGAACAGTTTGGCCCAGAGCTGGGTTCGAATATCCTGAGACAGAGCAACATCCAGGCCCGCCTCCTGAAGGATTCGAGCAAGTTCTGCCAGCTTTTGCTGGTGCCGGTCTGCGGGCTTCTGGAGAAAACCCAGATGGGTTATGCCCCTGCCGGCATGAAAAACGTGCCCTGGACCCAGCAGGGTAGCACCTTCAGAGCTGCTGGCAAAGGCCGGAGCAGTGAGGAGATTCATCCGTTTCTGGATATCAAGATGGCTGATACCATTTTGCAGGAAGACAACAAGGGTCTGGGGAGAGAGCAGGGGCAGACAGAATTGCAGGCAACCATCCAGATCCTGCGATTTGACACAGAAGAGAACCATATCCATCGGGCCGATCGCTTGCGGATCCGAGGAGATAGAAATCGGGTATCGTTCTTGACCCTTATCGGTTTCGTACAGGATTCCCTGCGCAGCGAGCAGGGTTGCCCGTTCCTGATTATGATCAACGAGCCAGAGGCTGTCTTTCGCACCCTGTCTTTTTGGGAAAAGCAGGGAGGCGAACAGACAGCCCAAGGCTCCCGGGCCGACAATAGCGATACGTATTGGCAAAAGAGGGGAATGACTTACTGGATGATCTTTGCCTCTTCAACAATGACTGCATAGCTGTAGCCGGCGCCAAAATCCTTATTGGCCCGGGCAATACCTTCTATCGTAATGACGTCCTTGCCTTTTGGCGGCTCGGCGCTGGTGGTGATGACCAGATCGTGGGTGTTCTTTAACGGGTCGCCGCTGCCATCCTGAAGATGGATCCAATTCTTGCCCATGATGTTGGGGCTGAATTTGGCCACCTTGCCCTGGACGCGAATGGTCTTGCCGTCAAGTTTGGTGTTGTCGGCAAAGACTTCTGCCACGGTGTAGCCATTTTTTCCCGCGGCTTTTTCCACCTTGATCTCGGTGTAAGGGGCTATTGCGCCAACGCTGCCACCTGATTCGGTCTTGGCCTGCATGGCGGCAGGCGGGGCTTCGGCCTTGACTGCGCTGGCGAATGAATCGGCACCGGCGGTGTTGCCCGCATCCGGTTTTGTGGCGTCGGTGTTGGGCGCCGCATTGTTCATGCCTTGCGGATCACTCTGAGGTGGCGTCTTGTCTGCCTGGCCTACAAGACCGGAAGAAAAAACGACGGAGTCAAAGGTCCTGTTGAGTGTTTTACTGGTGAAATTGGGCATCAACGCACCGTCATAATAGGAGACATCATCTCCCACCTTGACAGTGGCTTGCGGAATGGCAACCCACTGTTGGGCCTTGCCGGTATCTACCTGCAGGTATGAGTATCCACCGGCATCCATGGTCTCCAGCACCTTGCCGCTGATGGTCTCGCCTTGCTGTTCCGTGGCTGCCGGGACTAGTATGTTCTTGGGATCGACGGTCGTTGCTGCCGGTTTTGTGTCTTTGCCGGCATCCATGGTCTTTAATACTTTATTGCCCGGCTTTTCCGTGATCGCCGGAGCTACTGGCGTCTTGTCGGTCTTGACGGTCGCTGCCGGCGTTGTTTTTTCAGGAGTTTTACTGTATGTCGTGCTTTTTTGCTGGCTGTCACAGGCAGGGAGCAAGAGACAGAGGCAGAGTGCTGACTTCAGGAGTTTATGCTTCATGGTATCCTCATGGTAGATGTTAAGGTTTGTCAGCAATCAGCTGGATAAAGAGAGACTGCTGACAGTTGAACACGTGTGGTTTGAGATATTAGTCATCTTCGAGCAGAAAGGCAATATACTCAAGGATTGATCTGGCCCAGAGATTATATCCTGTTTCAGTGAAATGAATACCGTCTTCCTGAAAAAGTTCGCTTCTGGTGTCGAATTTTGAGAAGACATCGAGAAAACAACAGCCGGATTGTAAGGATAATGCCTTCATTTCGCCGTTGATCCGTTTCATCTCTTCTTTATTCAGCCAGGGTATCTGGAGAGGGATGAGGCTGTTGATAATAATCTCTGCTGCTGGATAGGCATGGCTCAGGCGGACAACAATCTGTCGGAGTGTCTCGGCATAATTGTAGTCCTCCATAAGAAGATTATGGGTGCCGGTTATGATCAATATAATGTGCGGATCAAGGACTTGTTCCGGGAGCGATGGCAGCCTCTTCAAAAGCCCCTGTGCCGTCTCACCAAAAATACTCAGGTTGACGACCTCAAAATGAGATATCCGTTCTTGCCAGTTAAAATTGGTGAGATGGGAATCACCGAGGAAAAGCAGTCTGCCCTGTTTCATGTTTGTGTATCAATCGAAGCAATATGGGGAAGCCGTCATTCACAAATAATTGTGGCATTTATTTGTGGTAAGAACAGGATAAGGAGCCGGTCACTCTTCCACCATACTCCAAAAGGGCCTGCCCTCGGGCATCTATTCCGCGAGCGACATTCGGCCTTCCCTGGTTGTTATAACGAGACGGTTGGAAATGTAATGGTTATTTCTTAATGGCTCCTGTGTGGTTCAGCGCCACAGGGGCTCTTCTGACTCTCATGATCAGGATATGTTACCATATGTTCCGGGCGCTGCCAAATTTTTTTCTCATCACCGTGCGCTTCTGTCCAGGAGTTATGTCGTTGTTGATCGGGACTGGAGAACTATTGCCCCCATGGACTTCACCTTGATTGTTATTCCTGGGGATTTCCCCGGGGCTTGTTGCAGGTCAAGAAAATTGTAAGGGGAATCCAGGCTGGTATCGATGGTCTGATGCCAGCCCTGGGTGCTGCTGCCAGGGACCTTCGGCAGGGTAAAGACGGCGTCCTTCTTTCTGTCACCGTTGAGCATGACAAAAAAGTGGTTAATCTGGCCCTTGCCTGTTCTGCTGCCACTGAGGAGAAAGGCCAGGGTGTGACAGTCAGCAGACCAGTCCTGCTGGCCCGGTGTGAGTGATTGCCAGATGATTTCCGGATGGTCTCCGGGGCATGATGCATCCCTCGCTTCCGAAAAAAAACTTGTCCGATGGAAGATGGAATGATTCTTGCGCAGATGAATGCATTGTTTGAAAAAATGGAGCAGCCCGTTATTCTTTTCGGCAAGATCCCAGTTGAGCCAGTTGACACTGTTGTCCTGACACCAACTGTTATTGTTTCCTTTTTTGCTGTGAGCAAATTCGTCGCCGGCGTTGATCATGGGGACTCCCTGAGAGAACAGCATAATCAGGATCATGCTCCGCATCCGGCGGCAACGCAGATCCTGGATAGCCCTGCTGCGGGTGAGTCCTTCCACGCCGCTGTTCCAGCTGATGTTATGGTTGTCGCCGTCACGGTTTTCTTCTCCATTGCCCTCATTGTGTTTTTCATTAAAACTGACCAGATCAGAGAGGGTAAAGCCATCGTGACTGGTGAGGAAGTTGATGGAATTAAACGGGTGGCGTAAACTGGACTGGTAGAGGTCCGCACTGCCGGCAATGCGAGTGGCCAGTTTGCCCACGGTATCATCAAGGCCAGCCATGAAGGCGCGAACATCATCGCGGAACATG
>JANMTN010000110.1:0-4394 GCA_031390685.1 Desulfobulbaceae bacterium | reverse complement strand
CGGGGGCCATCACCACAATATCGCGCAGCGCCATGTCCGGGTTTTCCTGGAGCCAGTGCAGGATCTGATCCTTGAGAATCATCACTTCCCGGACCGCCGAGTGGCAGGAGACAATGGTCAGGGAAGGATCAAGGGGGATTTTCTCATCATCATTTTTTGCTTTCCACCCGCCATCAAGCAGATCCGATTGCAGCCGATGGAGCAGGCAGGGCGCATTGCCCGCGGGAGCGGCGTCTTCATAGCTGTCAGTGTCTATCAGGTTATCAATACGATCAAGGAGCATGGCGTGAAAATCCTGTCCCTGCTTGCCAAGGGAGTTCAGCAACGGGTGAATCTCAGGGATAAGAGGGGCTGGGTCGAGACCAGCTTGCAGCCGGGCAAGATTTTCGCGTATCAACTGCCGCTTTCCGGGAATGTCCATCCAGTAGTTTTGACAGGGGGTGAGGAGATAGAGATGGACATCGCAATGGCAGGAGACGGCGTGCAGGCAATCGAGCAGCAGGGGCGGCATGCTGTGCAGACCAAAGACCGAGAGGCGGGCTGGCAGGATGGCGGAAAAATCCTCCACCCCCTGCAGCCGTTGCAGAAACTGGCGCAGCATCTCACCCCGGTGCGGGGTATTGTCAAGGGATGTCCGCAGTTGCGTCCACAGGGCCATCTGCCATTCTTCCGCCGAATTGGATGTGCTCTTTTTCTGTTGCTGCCAGCCATCCAGCATCTCCAGCCGCATGATCTGATACTGATCAAAGATATTGGCCAGTTGCTGGGAGAGCTGGTAGCGCTTCAACCCGCTTTGCTCCCCGCTCATGTAACGCCGGAGCGGCGCTAATGTCGCCGCCATCGGCCCTTCCTCTTGTTGCGCTTGCCCAGCTATCTGCTGCAACAGGGCATCAAGGCGCCAGGTAAGCGCCTCGCGGTCAAAGGCATCCGGGTTGATGACCATGCCCATCCGGCTGGCCATGAGATCAAAAAAACGGGTGGGCAGCATGTACTCAAAATTGCACCACACCGTAAAGGCATCGGCCAGCCGCTGGGAGAGCATCCGCTCCATCCCCTGACTCTGGATCAGAAAAACCTCCCTGGCAAACAGATCCCGGCGCGGCTGAGTGCGCAGATTCTCGACCAGATGGGTCAGCAGATTTTCGGTCCTGTTTGAGAGATGGAGAGAGAACATGGGTTGGTGCTCACTGGTTTTTACGGAAGAATGTTTGATCCTGCTGCGTGATACGTTTTGCCTTTGTTCATGGCTTGCGCAGGGTGTAGCGGCCGGATTTTTTGCCGCCGATTTTTTCCACCATTCCCGCTTCCAGCAGGGGACGAAGCAGATCCATTGCCCCCTGACGGGAAATGTCCAGGGCGGCCCAGATTTCAGCCGGGGCCATGTTGCCATGGTCATGCAAAAGGTGCAGGAGCCGCTCCTGTTTCGGGCGCAGGACGAGTTTTGTCGACGTGTTGAGCTGGAGGGTTTGTGCCCGTAGCCAAACGCGTTCCAGGGTCAGTTGAAGTCCTTCGGTCGTGTACTCCAGCCATCCGGTGAGATCTTCGCCGGCTGGCCGAACCGCCTGCAGGGCCGCATAGTAGCGCGGACGGTCCTCCCAGTAGTATTCATCCACCGAAAAGATGTGGTGGGTGTCAAAACCGCGCCGGTACAGTTCCCAGAGGGCCAGGGCGCGTCCCGTGCGGCCATTGCCGTCACCAAAGGGATGAATAGCCTCGAAACGGTAGTGGAGAATGGCGGAACTGAGTACAGGTGAAATCTCGCCCGCCTTGCTGTTCCACCACTCCAGCAGCTCGAACATCAGCCCGGAGACCTCGGCCGGGGCGGGTGGCATATAGTTTCCCACCCGTACGGCGATGGAGCGATAACGACCCGCCTCGCCCTGGTCCATTACACCGCCGGCCAGGATGCGATGCAATTCAAACACGTCTTCGTGGCGGATGATTTCCTTGCCGGCCTGTTTTTCCATATAACGCAGGCCGGCGAAATAGTTGAGCACTTCGCGCCGTGACCGCTGGTCAGATCCCGCCAGATCCCGGCCTTCTTCCAAGGCGCATACCTGTTCCAGGGTCAGCGGGTTGCCCTCAATGGCGGTGGAGGCGTGGACGTTGCGGGTACGGCTGTCCTTTTGCAGGGCGGGAATCCAGGAAAGCGTGATTGCCGCCCCCTGAATGCGTTCTCGCAAGGCGGCCACCGTCTCTACCAGAGAGAGCAGCCGGGGGCTGATGGTGTAAGTTGGTTCGTATGACATTTCATGAGTCAAGCATAAGTCAAGTTTTCTGTCAAGTGGGTTTTCCACCCTCTCGTTGAATGTCTGGTGGAACAGTGACTATTGCAATGTTTCTACAGCGGCTGGTCTTGGTGGTGCAGAGGGTAGAGATGGATGATGGGTTGGTCTTTTCATGTGTTCTGTCGCTCACGTACCAGAGCGGTAAATGAGGAGATATCCATAAGCCATGCTTGTTGCTCGGACGTGTAGGTTTTATGGAGTCCACGCGGTAAAACCTGATGGTGGATAGAAGCGATGTGAAAAAGGGCTGATGTTTTATTGGCCCTGAGGATGCTTACTTCGTCTTGGGCGGAAGTTTGGGCTTGGGTTTGTCGGTCAGATAGTTGTTGGCCGTGATGACTTTCTTGCCTGATTTTGCTTCAAGCTGCCGACGGGCATCACCGGCGACGGTGCCGCCGTCACGGGCTGCAAGCTGGTTCTCGGTGAACCCCTAGGCGTCTTTGTTGCGGGCGATCTCAGTGGTAGCAGCTTCGCCGAGCATGGTAAAGATTAACTCCAGGTCGGTCATGTGGTCACGAAGGTTCTCGCGTTTAAGCCCTTTCAATTTCTTGTAATCAGCAGGCGTAACACCAAAAGTGGCCTTGGGGATTTCGGAGGTGAGGATGGCAAAATCTTTCTGCTCGGCAATGCCGCGTTTCTGCCATTCGTCGGTCAGCTCATCACGAACGGCGATCCCACGGACGCGCTTCTCAATCCAGTCGTCGGGGTAGCCTTTTTCCTTGAAGAGTTGCCGCATTCGTTGCTGGGCAAGCTCTGGGTTCTCAATTTCCTGGACGCGCTCGTAACCGACTTGTGCCAGCCAGCGTTTGAATGGCTCCGCCTTGGGGCTGGGGATGGATTGGATGATCCGAAAAGCGGCTTCGGTGTTGACGCAATCGGTTTTGTAGGCTTTGCCATCGGCGGAGGTTAGTTTCAGTTGTACACAAAATGTGGACAACTGAACTTCGCTTTGTTTTAGCTCGCGCGCCTTCATCATGTTCCAGTAATTTCGTGGATTGTCGCTGTCGGTCAGGGCGGAAACAATATCCACGATCGAGAAATACCACTGCTCCTCGTGCCAAAGGCGACGTATCTGCTTCGCCCCGAAGACGATGATCTTGCCGTGAGAATCGAGAGGCAATTCTTTGGTCATAGTTGTGCTCCTTGGTCATTCTTCTGTCATCCAGATTGTCATTTTCACATCTTTACCGAAAGTTGCTTGACCCTTAGTTACTCCATCCCGATCTGGAACATGGTCTCAAGATCATGACGGGAAAAGGCCTTAAAGGCGAGCATGGTCTCTGATTTGAGGATGAAATTGATACCCAGCAATTTTTTGGTAACAAGATCGGCAAGTTCCTCATTGGAGGCGACGCGGGCAATGGCGATAAGATCGTAGTTCCCGCTCACTGAATAAACCTCTGAAATCCCATCCAACCCGGCTATCTGTTCAGCCACCTCATTAATCCTGGTTCTTTCCGCATTGATGAGAATAATTGAGGTAACCATATTGCCTCCTTGTCGTTATTTTTTGTGTGATTAGGGTAACTTCCCAGACATGTCAAGAGTTACAGGAAGAAGCAGGGGTGGATTATTGTCATGCCATATCAGGAAAAACTGCTTGCGAGAGCGGTGTCCAGTGACGACCATTGTGAGCTGTTATGAAAAATAGTCAAGACTTTTTGGTTTTATCGTGAAAAATAGTCGGATCAAATAAAGGCCTGTTTTCAGTTATTGACATGCGATACGGCTGGTTATTTTCAACTTAAATGAAATATTATTGATATAAGACAGGTTATATGCTATCTTAAAAAGAAAAAGGAATGGTCTTTCATGGAAACAATTGAATTGTTCAGTCAACTCGGGCTGTTATACCGGAAACGGCGAATCGAGCTGAAAATCAAGCTGCGGACACTGGCGATCAGGTGCGGGATTTCCATTGACACCCTGCGGTCAATAGAACGGGGGAGTGCGAGCGTGAAGATCGGCTCCTGGTTCGCGGTTGCCGATGCCCTCGGCCTTGCCGAAGTCTGGAAGGGGCTGCTTGCGGAAACGGTTGATCCGTTCGAGGAATATGACCGCAGGCAAGGGCTTGAGGAAAAAATTCTGAAAACGCGGGTTCGGTCA
>JANMTN010000106.1:0-19517 GCA_031390685.1 Desulfobulbaceae bacterium | reverse complement strand
CTGGTGCCGAATTTGCACCACTGGGAGCCGGGACAGGCATGGACATACTCGATGTTGTTGGCGGTCATCGGGCGGGTCAGGGGCTGGAGTTCGGCCTTTATTCTCTCCTGGTCTTCCTCGTTCATGCCGAGCAGGGCCAGGCGTTGGGCCGAGGTGATCTTGATCATGGGGACGTCGTATGTATTGATGATGGCAACAATCTCTTCCAGCTCCCGGGGGGCAAAGAGGCCCATGTTCAGGCCGGGGATGACGGTGAATGTCTTCTGGTTGCTGGTCATTTTCTGTTAGAGAGTGGTGAAGGTTATTCTTATTAAAAGCAGTACTTAAAGCCAGAACTCAGGATACCGTCGACTTTTGGGGATGTTGTTCACCAGGAGCGCCACGATCAGCATGATCAAGGCCCCGGCGCCCACAGGGATGATGGCATAGAGGAATCCCAGATCGTGGACCCTGTCGCTGCCGATTACGGCAATAAGTGCGGTCGCGCCGCCTGGCGGATGCAGGGTTTTTGTGGCATGCATGGCGGCAATGGCCGTGGCTACGGCGAGAGACGAGGCAATCCACATGTGTGGTGTTCCGAGGATTGCGTAGCAGGCATCGCCAATGAAAGAGTTGGAATCGACAAAGGTGCTGGCAATTCCCGTTCCCAGAAGTTTATAGCAGGCAACGCCAATGATGGCCGAGATGATATGGCCGCCGATAAGGTTCCGTGGCTGGGCCAGGGGACTTTTGATGGCGCCATAGATCAGCACCGCCGAGGCACCGAAAGATCCCACCAGCATTTCAAGATCGGTGCTGGTAAGGAATATATTGAAATGAAGATACGAGAGCGAGGAGATGCCCAGAAACGCGCCAATCCACGACCACCAGATCTCGGAGATATTCACTGACGGCGGGCTCTTGGTAATACCCTTCATCTTGCTGAAATAACTTGCTGGTGGTTGCGGGTCAGGATTCATGGTGTCGATCTCATTTGAAGAAAATTATTTTATTTGTGCGTCCTTTGGGTGCAAAGGTGTTTGTTAAGACAGGGCACGCTGATCTGAGCCGTACCCTGCCGGGGGAAACAATTTCCTGTGAATTAACCCAGAATGGCCTTCAGGTCCGCTTCCGGAGTGGAAACCGGTTTGATGTTGAAGTTCTCCACCAATACATTCAAGACATTGGGGGTGATAAAGGCCGGCAGCGAGGGCCCAAGATGGATATTCTTGATCCCTAAGCTCAGCAGGGTGAGAAGAATGACCACCGCCTTCTGCTCGTACCAGGAAAGGATCATGGACAGGGGCAGGTCATTGACCCCGCACTCAAAGGCGCCGGCCAGGGCCACGGCAATCTGGATGGCGGAGTAGGCATCGTTACACTGACCAACATCAAGCAGGCGGGGGATGCCGCCGATATCGCCCAGTTGCTTGTCAAAGAAGCGGAACTTGCCGCAGGCGAGCGTCAGCACCATGCAGTCGGCGGGGATCTGCTCGACGAGCTCGGTGTAGTAGTTGCGTCCGGGTTTGGCGCCGTCACAGCCGCCCACCAGGAAGAAGTGGCGGATGGCCTTGGATTTCACGGCGGCAATCACCTTGTCGGCCACCCCGAGTACGGTGTTGCGGGCAAAACCTACGAGCACGGAACTCTTATCCACGGTGTCGGTGAACCCAGGCAGGGCCAGGGCGCGGTTGATCACGGGAGTGAAGTCCTTGCTCTTGCCGGTACTGGCGATATGGGCGACATCCGGCCAGCCAACCAGGCCGGTGGTGAAGACATTGGCCTTGTAGGAGTCTAATGGCCTCTGGATGCAGTTGGTAGTGAAGAGGATGGCCCCTGGAAACTCAGGCATCTCTTTCTGCTGATTCTGCCAGGCGGTGCCAAAGTGGCCATAGAAATGGCTGTATTTCTTCAGCTCGGGATAACCGTGGCAGGGAAGCATCTCGCCATGGGTATAGATGTTGATGCCCTTGTCCTTGGTCTGCTCCAGGAGCATGGCCAGATCTTTCAGGTCGTGCCCGGTGACCAGGATGCACTTGCCGGGGATGTGGCCGAGCGGCACCGGGGTAGGAACGGGATGACCATAGGTGCCGGTGTTGCCGGCATCGAGGAGTTCCATGGCCCTGAGGTTGACCTGGCCGCATTTCATGGCGAGGGCCACCAGTTCATCAAGCCCCTGCTCGGTGGTCAGGGTGGCCATGGCCTCATGGATGAAGGCATATACGGAGTCATCTTCCTGGCCGAGGATGGCGGCATGGTCAGCATAGGCGGCAAGGCCGCGCAGGCCGTACATGGTGATCTGTTTCAGGGATTGCAGATCGGGGTTGGCGTCCAGGGTGTTGATGAAATTCAGGGCCGCGCCTTGTGCTTCCAGGCCGGTCAGGGAGTCGGAAGGGGTAAAGGTGGCTGCGGCTGAGGGGAAATCAATCTTGCCGCCGGCTGTCTTTACCTCGGCCTTAAGGGTTTCGCGCAGGGCGACGGTCTTGTGGATCAGAATGCCAAAACGGGCCGGATCAAAATCGACATTGGTGAGACAGGAAAAGATTGCCTCACAGGTGAAACGGTCAACAGCGTTATCAATCACCCCGACCTTCCGGCCGGCGTCAGCCACCAGGCAAAGGCCCTGGATGGCATAGGTGAGGAGGTCTTCCAGACCGGCTACGTGCTCGGTCTTGCCACAGGCACCGATGGTGGTGCAGGCGATTCCTTTGACGGTTTGTTCACATTGATTACAGTACATAGTTGTTCTCCTTCGTTGGGGTGAATGAAAAAGTTCCTAACTCAGTATATGTTACATTTTTGGTGAAGTGAAATTTTATTGCAAATCTGTTGTTCATGTTTGACACTTTATCTTCTATGGGAAAACCATTCCTTGACCTATATCAAGGAATGGTTTTTTTTGTTTTTTTCGGCAATGAAGTGATTTCTATTGATATAGAAAAGGTAAATGAGAGTAAAAAAAACAGGCGGCAATAAGGAGAAGTACGTTGATATCCCGCCCAGGAGAAAACTGGTCAATTTGACTTTCATCTTTAAAAAGTTATAAAGTCAAATAATACATTTTAGGATTTTAAGCTTTGTTAATGGGGCGGCGCTGTTACCTGAGCAGTAAAATAAAAATGGCTGATTGTCAGGTCTGGAAATTAAAAAAGTAAAGGAGAAAACAATGAGAAAAATGATGGTAGGAACCGCTTTGGTGTTTGCGCTCGCAGTAACTCCTGCCTGTGCTGTTGAGGAGCATCATACTGATAAAAGCAGTGAGGCGGTTAAAGCGCCTGCGCAGGAGCAGGATAAGGTTGCCGCGGATAAAACGGCACAGGATCAGGCTGCCGCGGATAAGATGGCACAGGAAGCTGATGCCCGCTTGAAGAGTATGCAGGAACTGCGGCAAAAGATGCAACAGGCGAAAACCCCGGCTGAGCGTCAGAAGCTGAGGAAGGAACACATGGCCGAAATGCAGAAGGGTATGAACGCCATGTCGGGAATGATGGGTGGGCAAGGTGGTATGATGATGGGTGGCAAGTGTATGATGATGGGTGACAAAGATGGTATGATGATGGGTGACAAGGATAAAAAGATGGGTGAAGAAGATGGTATGATGATGGGAGACAAGGGTAAGATGATGGGTGGAAAAGATGGTAAGATGATGGGTGACAAGGGTAAAATGATGGGGCAATGTATGGGCATGATGGATAAAAGAATGCAGATTATGCAGGAGATGATGCAGGGCATGTTGGAACAGCAGAAAATGATGATAGAAAATAAGTAGTCTTCCATTCTTTTTTTATGGGGAAGACGCCGCCCCATTTTTTCCAGCATAGAGAAAAGGAACAAGTTATTGTGCGGCTGGACAAGGTCTTATGGTCCGGTGCCGGTGAATAATTCCGATCAGGAAGGCACAAAACCCCGGCTTCAAATCCGGTGCGATCTTGACAAGGATTATTTACGGACAAATTCTATGAAAAGCATGCAGTTGGAAGATAAGACGAGAGGGAAAGATGTTTGTCAATCTGTTACGAGCCAGAAGAAGTATTCGCCGGTTTCAGGACCAGCCAGTTGAAAAGGAGAAGATCGATCTGCTGATCGAGGCCATGTTGCGCGCACCTTCCTCGCGGGGCCGGAATCCGTGGGAATTTGTTGTGGTCACCGAGAAAGAGAGCCTGGTCCGTCTTTCACAGGCCAAACCGCATGGCGCAACATTTGTAAAAAATGCGCCGCTGGCCATTGTCGTCTGCGCCGATCCTGAAAAGTCGGACGTGTGGGTCGAAGATGCCTCTATTGCCTCGATTCTTCTCCATCTGGCGGCAACAGATCTTGGCCTTGGCAGCTGCTGGATCCAGATTCGTCTGCGGGAACATGACAACCAAAAAATGGCACAGGACTATGTGGCTGAACTCCTGGGATTACGAGAGGGGATGGTGGTGGAGTCGATCATTGCCATTGGCTATCCGGCGGAAAAACAACCAGGGCATCCCCGGTCGTCTCTTCCTGATGAAAAGGTCAGTTTTGAGAGATATGGGCAGCATGGTTAGAAGGCCAGCCATATAACACCATCTCTTCGCCGGTATCCTGCATGTCATTGTTTTTTCCTTAAATCGCAACTATTTTGCAATTATCGTATCGTTCGCAAACGGGCTGGATATCACTATTTTATCAAGTTTATCAAGAGTGTAGGTTGTGTCTTTTCGCAAATCAATATGCTGGGGCTCAATCGTGACCTCCGAGCCTGCTATGCTGGCAAAGGAGTCAGAGGTATTCTCTGCCATGTCAAAATGTTTTCTGGTGAGAAGGGCAAAGTCATTGCCATAGGCCCGGAACAAAAGGGCTTCAGGATAATGTTCCTGCAATTCGACAGCGAAATTTTGAATGAGGTGATTTCCTTGCTCCCATCCCTCACGCTTATTGTACTCCAGAACATTCTGCAGATGCAGGATATTTAGGCAGGCGTATTCCTGGAGATTCTGGTTGTTCTGCAGGAATACTCTCAGATAGTCTTCATTGTACAGCCCGGTCAGTTGGTCATTAAAGAAGTATGCAAATCGTTTTTTCTCTATTTCTGTGGTCGGAGCCTGGGTGACGACCACAGGAGTTATTGTATCTTTCAGTGCCTTGATGGCCGCGGCGACAACTTCCGGGTCAAACTGACTGCCGCTGAGAGATTCGATTTCAGTTAACGCCTCCTGAATTTGTTTGGATGGTTTATAGATACGGTTGGTGGTCATGGCGTCAAAGGCATCGGCAACGGTCAGGATGCGGGAGAGAAAGGGGATATCATCACCCTTGAGTCCGGCGGGATAGCCTTTGCCATCATGGCGTTCATGGTGGTAGTGAATGATTTCGGCCAGATCCTTGTACATCTCAATATTGGAGAGCATTTCATAGCCGGCGGTGGCGTGGAGCTTGATCAGGTCATAGTCCAGACTGTTGAGTTTCCCGGGCTTGAGAAGAACCGAATCCGGAGTGGCTATTTTACCGATATCATGGAGGATGGCCGCCTTGCCGATTTTTGTTCTCTCCAGGGCGCTAACCCCCATGGCTTTGGCGATCTTCTGGCAATATTTGGCCACGCGCTCGGTGTGACCGGCGGTGTAGGTATCCCGCTGCTCGATCATGTTGACAAAGGTGTAGATTGTTTCATGATAACTGGCTGCTAGTTCGAGGTTCAGTCTGGCGATTTCATCCCGGTGGCGAAAGGAGTCAATGGCAAAACCAAGATCCCCGGCCAGTTCCTCCAGCATGGCGACTTCTTCCTGCTCAAAGCCATCTCGCAGCCAGGTATAGACTGTGAGCGCACCCAATGGTTCCGTTGATTGTCTGGCCCGCAGGGGAAGGGCGATGGCCGCTTTAAATCCTTTTATTTCTGCCTGGTTCCGCCACGGGGTAAGGTCCTGTTCATGATCGCGGTCACTGATGACAGTGCTGTCTTCCCGGATACATCTGGCCGTTGGGCTGTTATAAAAAGAGAGGGCCGGATCATTAACGGCATAGGGGGGAGGAACCAGGTACTTTTCAAAAAACTCAGAACTGTATATTTTGTAAATTTCTTCTTGTTCCAGTAGACCAATCCAGGAAAAACCATAGTGTCCATGCTGGACGAAGAGTTCACAGGACTGTCTGAGCAGGATTTCCAGGTTGGGAGAGGTGATCAGGAGTTTGTTGATATCAGCTACGGTCTGCAGGATACCCTTGAGATAGAGCTGTCGCTTGAGAAGGGTCTCGACTTTTTCTGTCCGTTCGGCCACCTTGGTTTCCAGGGTGATATTCAGTCTGTCTACTTCCAGTTTTTTCTTGTGCAGGATGCGGTTCAGGAGAAGAACGTACCAGGCGGCGGACAGGGCCAGAAAGACAGCCAGGCCCAGGAGGGCAAAGTGCCGCCAGTAGCGGGAAAGAACATCTGTGAGGGAAAACTTGCCATAGTCTTTATAGGGCCCAATCTTCAGGTCAAAAAGACAGTTATGCACGGGTTGATAATTAAGGGGGATGGTCCAGCCTGCTGATTGACTGGCCAGGGCAGCCGGATGGTTGCTCTCCATGGTCATCAGGGCCCCGGCAACCAGACGGGAAAGCCTGTCTGGCGTGGTCTTGATAGCGGCCATGGGCCATTCCGGGTAGAGCGCGGTGCTGAGCAGAAAGGGGAAGTCGCTTGTCGGCTGCGGGTTTAGAATTTTTAGCTGATTCAGGTGGATAGTGCCCTTTTCGACCATTCGTTCAAGGGTGTCGGTGCGTGCTGTCCCGGCGTCGACCGTGCCGGCAAGAACGGCCTGGACAACACCCTCATGGGTGCCGGCATAGCTCAAAGATTTCAAGTCGGTGAACGGGTCGATTCCTTGTTTATAAAACTCTCGCCACGCCACGATCCAGCCACCGAAAGAAAGCGGGTCCACCGCCATGAAGGACTTTCCCTGGAGATCGGGAAGGGTGTTGATGTCATGGCGGTCAGTTTTGGTGAAAATCACGCCGCCGAAAGTGGTGGTCTGTTGGCCGGGTAGATTCTGGTTGATCAGGGTGGCAATCCGGCTGACCCCGTAGAGTTTCTCCAGTTCCACATAAAAAGCGGAGTTGGCCAGCACAAAATCGACCCTGCCCTGTTGGACTGCCTCATGAATTTCTTTGAATCCCAGGGGGACTATGGTGAAATGGTACTCGGGGAGCGTGGTGGAGAGATAGTCAGCTGTGGCTGACCATTTCTCCACGGCAATATCCTCACCACTCTTGGCGAGGACCCCTATGGATACGGTTTGAGGTCCGGCCCACAGCAGTTGCGGCGGGAACAGGAATAACAAAAACAAGCAGGTCGTCCGGGCGATAACAGTCATAGTCTGTCAGGGAAAAGGTGAGAAGACGAGAAGCAAATGGGGCGTAAGCCTTGAATGCCATGCTGAGATTAATATCATAGCACAGCCCGAGAACAGATGTCTAATGGAATTGCGCGGCAGGATCCTCCCGCTGGCCAATGGGAACTTGACTGGGCAATCAAGATGGTACTTGATGTGGCATGAAAACCATGGACTTTCTATTTATTTCCCTCTGAAATTATTTCCCTTGACATAGTTACAGGTATAACATATATTTTGTTCACTATGAATGAAAAATGGATTCTCTTTTCGTATTCCGTCCCCGCCGCCAACGCCAAGGCGAGAATGCGTATCTGGCGACGGATCTCAGCCTGCGGGGCGGTGCAATTGAAAACCGGTCTGCAGATCCTGCCGAACCGTGACGACCTGCTGGAAAGCATCACCTGGTTGATCGGCGAGGTAAAAGCCCTGGGCGGTGAGGCGATTGCCATGCAGTGTTCACGGGTTGAAGGGATGGAAGACGAGCAGATTGAAAGGCTCTTTCAGGGCCAGATTGATCAGGAATTCCTGCAGATTCAGGTTGAGGTGAGAGAACTGCTGGCGGCACCGATCCCTGCTGAAAGCAACGACCAGGTAAAAGAACTTTTGCCTCCCTTGCGTAAGCTGCGGAAACGATGCGAATCCCTGCATAGCCGTGATTTTTTCCCTTCAGGGGCTGCGGTTAAGACCTTGGCGCTGCTGGATGCGGCCTCGGAGAAACTGCGCCGTACTGATACTGTGCTGCCCCTGGTTATTTCTTTTGATCGTGCAGGCTATCAAGATCGTATCTGGGTGACCCGTATTCACCCTTACATCGACCGGTTGAGCAGTGCGTGGCTCATCAGCCGCTTCATTGATGCTCAAGCGCAGTTTCGTTTTCTGGAACCAGGAGAAAAGGCTGTGATCGAGAAAGGAGAAATTCCTTTCGATATTGCCGGGGCCGAGTTCTCGCATCAGGGTGAGCTGATAACTTTTGAGGTGATGGCTCGTGGCTTTGATCTGTTCGATCCCTCCATCATGAAAATCAGCGAATTGGTTCGATGCATTGACATTCAGGAGGGCACAATCCTTCCCGATGATGCCGCTCTCTTGAAAAACATCCTCGATGGTCTGATTGCCATTTCCACCAGCGATCACCAGTTGCTGGATCGCGCCCTGCTGATCTTTGATGCCCTCCATGCCGGTTATTCCCAAAAAATTTCAGGGGCCATTACGAAATGACTATTGTCATTTTTATCTGTTTCGTTACGGCCCGTTATGCCGTTCATGGTGTTATAACTGCTACAGATATTTTTGAATGACGGCCCGGTGAGAAAAAATGAAGAGCGCTCCCATCATATCTGATGCCATCAAGGCCGAGGCAGAAGTGTTCCGCAACCACTGCTACATCGGCTTTCTGACCCGTTTTTCCTATGCCCTGGCCCGGAATCCGGTGCTGCCGCTCTTTGCCGCCGCCCTTGGGGCCGGACCGGAAGGTATCGGTCTGGCGGTCGGTATCTCGACGGTCACGGGGATCTTGTTCAAGATGCCATCCGGGGCCATCTCCGACATTATCGGCCGCCGCCGGACCATGCTGGCCGGGCTGGTGGTGTTCGGGCTGATGCCCTTTGCCTATCTGTTTATTAACAACTATAGTGCTCTGGTGGTGGTTCGCTTTTTCCACGGCCTGGCCACCGCCATTTATGGTCCGGTGGCCATGGCGGTGGTAGTCGATGTCGCCGGCCGCCGCAAAGGTGAGCTCCTGAGCTGGTTCTCCTCGGTCTGCATCGCCGGGACCCTGCTGGGCGCACCTCTTGGCGGTTATGTCCTCTTTCTGCTTGATGGCAAAGGGGACGCCAGTCTCGCCGATTTTCGCGTGGTCTTCCTGCTGAGCGGGATTGCCGGTTTTTCCGCCCTTGTCCTTGGTCTCTTTACCCTGCGTAATGGCGATAAACCGGCTCAAGGCAAGGGGCTGGCTGAGCGGCTGCACCTCTTTGCTCGCGGCATCCGCGAGGTCGTGGCCGACAAGCGGGTGCTTGCCACCTCGGCGATGGAGGGGATCCAGAATATGAGCATGGGGGCGCTGGAGGCTTTTCTGCCGGTCTATGCGGTTTCGGTGGCCGGCCTTAACGTCTTTGAGGCCGGGTTGCTCTGGGGCGTGCAGATCGTGGTGACCTTTATCGCCAAGCCGCTCATGGGACAAGTCTCCGACCGCTGGGGGCGACGGCCGCTGATCGTTGCCGGCATGTTTCTCTGCGCTGTGCCCATGGCGATCATTCCCCAACTGACTGGATTCGTGCCGCTGATGACCGCCGGGGCCTTTTTTGGACTGGGCGAGGCCTTTGTCACCTCGTCTTCTGCCGCCATGGTGGCCGATTACTGCCAGGCCCGGCATTACGGGGCTGCCATGGGCACCTTTGGCACTATTTTTGATATCGGTCATGCCTCCGGCCCGATTGTCACCGGTCTCCTGGTGGCCTCTCTGGGCTATGGTCCGGCCTTTATCATCGTTGCTGCTTTATTGATTGTCTCAGTCCCCATGTTTCTCGCCATGGTTCGGGAAGAACCGGCAGCGGGAGATGTTTAATTCAACCCTTCAATAGAAAGAGGAGAAAGACCATGCCTGATATAGCCATTCACATCCAGTCAAGTGTCAAGCGTACCGGTAAGGAATATCGAGAGGTCCATGAGTGGATTGACAATCCCGCCACCAAGTATGAGCGGCACGATTTTTCCAAGGTGCTGGAGAATGCGGGGATGTTCACGGAGAAGTACGGTGAAGAGGCGGCCCAGGAATATGTCCAGCACCTGGTTGAGGATATGCATTGCCGTTTTAACAAGGTGCTGGGTGAACATCAGAATCTGACCGCTGATTGCCTTAAATATTTCGGGGCCTAAAAGAGATCAATCTGGCAATAGAGCGGGCTCATGCTAACCTTCTGTTAGGGGTAACATGATGAACAAAGAACAAACGGTTTCCTTTCCTGAGGCGGCCGGGGTGTGCTCAACCTTTCCATCTGGTTTGGCCTCAACGCCATGTTCGGGCGCACCGGGCAGATCAAGCTGATTGGTGCAGCCATTACCGTGCCGGAGATCAGACCGCTGACTGGTTCGCCCTGGTGCTGGCCACGCTTTCCTGCCTGGCCATGAAATATTTGAAACTGGGGATAATACCCGTATTGATTGGCTGTGCCGGCGTAGGGTTGTTTTGGAAATATTCATGTAAGGAGGAGAGAAAATGGAAACGACTATTACCTCGACGGAACTCGCCTGTTTGCTGCAATCAGAAAACAAGGTGACCCTGCTCGATGTCAGAAGAAAAGAGGACTACGACAAGTCCCCCGAAGGAATTGCTGGTGCCCAGTGGCGGGATCCGGCGGCAGTGGAACAGTGGCTGCCCATCCTGCCGGTGCGGCAGGAAGTGGTGATCTACTGTGCCCGTGGCGGATCGGTCAGTCAGTCGGTGCAGAAACAGCTGGCTGAGGCCGGCATCAAGGCGAGATATCTGGAAGGGGGAATCGAGGCCTTTAAAAAAGGGTAGAAGCTCAGATCTGACCTGCCTCGATGAACAGACAGGTATCTCGGCCGGGGATGAAGGGATCAAGGTCGTACCCGCTGAACTGCTGGTGAATTCTGAACCCTGAGTCGTGCAGAAGTCCCTGCCATTTTCCCACGGGAAAGGCCGCAAGGTGCAGGGTGTGGCTCAGATCTTCATTGTCCGCCCCCGGTTGCCGGGGACGGACCCGATAGCGCTCTTCAAGGATGATCTGTTCATCGGCGTAGCCGCGCCTGGTTTCCTTGATGACCTTGCCGCCTCCTGGCTGCTCAAAGATCTGGAATTGAAAGATTCTTTTAGGGCCGAGGGCCAGGAACGTCTGGTCAGGGATAAAGAGCTGCAGGAGCAGGCTGCCATCCTTTTTGAGAACGGTCTTGAGCTGCTCCAGGCACTTTTTTATTCGTTCCTCGGTTACAAGGAGGTTCAGGGTATGATAGGGGATGATCACGGTGTCGAATTGCCGGGAGAGGGCCAGCGCAGTCATATCCATGCACAGATAGGAGATGTTTGGCCTGGCCTGCAATGTGGCCAGACGCAGCATTGAAAGCGAGAGATCAATGCCCGTGACGGCAGCCCCGGTCGCGGCCAGTTGCCGGCACAGACGGCCGCTGCCGCAGCCAAGCTCGAGCACGGCGCCGGGGGCCGTGATTCTTTCCTGGTAAAAGGTGAGATCAGCATGGAAGTCAGCCATTTCCATATCGTAGAACTGGCAATAGCGTTCACTGGTGAGGGCCAGGAAAAGCTCGTCCGGTTCCTTATGGCTGTCAAAGATATCTGCGGCCATTTCGTTCAGGGTAAATCCTCCTTTTCCTTGAAAATGGAGTTATTTTGTTTCAGCAGATCGCGGATCTCGGTCAGCAGCAGCTCTTCTTTGGTGGGCGCGGGTTCTGGTTTGGCTTCTTCCTGGCGTTTCAGGGAATTTATGGCCTTGATCATCAGGAATATGGCAAAGGCGATGATGGTGAAATCAATAATTGTCTGGATAAACTTGCCATAAGAGATGACGACCGGCTCGGTGCCTTCTGATGCCGCTTTCAGGGTGATGGCGAGTTGGCTGAAATCTATGCCGCCAACGAGCAGACCAATCGGCGGCATGATGATATCGCTCACCACGGAAGAGACGACCTTGCCAAACGCCACCCCGATAATAATGCCCACGGCCATGTCGATGACGTTTCCCTTAACCGCAAACTCCTTGAACTCTTTTAATACACTTATCACAGATTCTCCTTGGGTTGAGTTGAAATGGCTTGCCAATCTGTCCAGGTATAAGCCGTTGTTCAAAAAGAATCATATCAAACTGTGTGGATCTCATGCAAGGGTGAAATCGTCTGACCCTTGGGCATTTTCAACAGCTAACGCGGACATGGCAATTGGAATTGACCACACCGGCCTCGTCGAGTATGTTTTTACTGCATTCCGGGAGGCTCTCTTCAGGACCTGGTCTTGCACGGGGTGCACAGGTCTTTTCGCCATCAATCTTGCTTTTCATCTGTTTTGAGGTAACCATTCCTTTTTATTCGTCGTATGGCAGCATCACTCTCAACACCTCCACGGGTAAAACGACGAGTCGCCCTAAAGCGCCCGAAAGTCCCCCGTTTCGGCCGCAGAAAGTCCAGCGCCAGGAAGAACAAACCACAGACCTCCCTGCTGCGGTGTTTTCTGTTGATCGGTCTGGAGAGTCTCGGTTTGACGACTATCGGGGTGGCCGCAGTCATTGTCATGCTCGGTTATTCCGCCAACCGCTTTTCCGGGACCGGATTTTTTAACAGTCACCTGCCCTTTATCGCCGGAATTATAGGATTTATCATCCTGGCGGTGATCCTGCTGGGCCTCTGGCAGAGACAGCGGCGGTGGTTGCGGTACCGTTCTCCCTGGTGGCCCCCGGCAATTGTTCTCGGGTTGGCACTGGTGATTGCCGTCCTTGCCCCACCGCAATTTTTCAGCCGGGCCTTTCTCTATTACCGTGTTTTGGTTGGCGGCAAAGAGGAGGCCAGCCGGGTTGCTCTTGCGCATCAGGTTTATGCCGCCTATCGTCGATTGAAGACAGAGCCGCTGGCGAAGATGGTAGACCGGGCTGGGCCATATTCGGCGGCAATCGAAGAGGCGGCTGCGGTCTATGGCATTGATGGCGATCTTCTCAAGGGCCTTGTCGCCACGGAATCTTCCTTCCTGCCGCGCACGAGTGGTGATGGCGGCCACGGACTCTTTCAGATCACCCAGGTGCCGACGGCGGTGACGGCAGCGGTCAATCGGCTCTTCCCGGTGAAGCAACGCGAACTCACCGATTCCCGCTATAACGCCCATCTTGGGGCGGCGACCCTCCGGCACTACCTCACCGAGATGAATGACGATCTTTTCCTTGGCCTTCTGGCCTATAACATCGGGCCGGCAAATGGTGGTCTGCGCTTTATTATGGATCAATACGGGGCGACCGATTTTATTACCATCCAACCCTATCTCCTGCAGCTGCCCCGTGACTATCCTATCCGCGTCCTCTCCTATTCCCTCGCCTTTCGCATAGGGCGGCAGGAAGGCCGACTTCTTGCCTACGAAGAAGGGGAAAACGCCCTGCGAATCCAATCTCTCGGCATCCCCGGACTGCGGTAAACGGACACAAGAAATCGACGGAGGTGAAGGGAGTCGGGCATCGATGGCGCATGGGGTGAGGATGACAACTGGAGGGAACCTGGTAAGGCGCAGAAAACAGTTTATTTATTCCCTGCCACCGCAATTCAATATTTGACTATCTGAAATTGCGGTGGCATTCTAAAAAAATATTTATAATTGCTCCCCGGCGCGCTGTCCGTGGTGGGGGGCCAAGAGTTTCTTTAAGAGGAGGAGTCGAAATGAATGCAGTCAAGGGTGTGGCAATCGCGCTGATCCTGGCCGGTGCCCTGGGGTTGGCGTATGGCAGTTTCAGCTACACAGAGGAGACCCAAAAGGCCAAGCTGGGACCGATCGAGTTGTCAGTAAAGGAAGAAAAGACGGTCAATATCCCGGTCTGGGCCGGCGTGGCTGCGATAGTGCTTGGCGGCGCTCTCCTGCTTTTTGAAAGTAAAAAAAGCTGATAAACGTGAGGAGAAGCAATGGGTTTACCCCGTTGCCTCCAACGACACCGAGTAAGGCCGGGCCAAGAACCGCCCGGTTGAGCTGGTCAAGCAATAAGACGCGAATTGGGGGCGGGGCTGATTCCCCATATTTTTGGTTGCTGGTGACGCCAGCCTTTATGTATTGCTGGCATGGGCGGGCAGTTGATAAAGGCTGAGAGCAAAGGGGGTGGAAAGATTTATGGATATCCGACAGGTCGCCAATAGAAACAAATATGATTTAGCAGCTTCAAGCTATGACCTTATTGCCTTCTTGATGAGTTTAGGACAAGCTCGGAAACTTTACGAAGAGGTCGCAAAGAACCTCGACGTCCCAGCCGACGGTACTGTCGTTGAGCTTGGCTGTGGGCCAGCCAGTGTCGTGCCAAGCCTTTTGCGGGTCATTGACGATTCGGCGAAGATCATCGGTATCGATTTTTCCCAACAAATGATTGCAATCGCCAACCGCAAGAAGGAGGCCAACAGCTGGCACAACGTCCAGTTTGAATGCATGGATATGTATGATTTTTTGCCCGCTAAAAAGGTTGATGCGGTGATTTTCTGCCTGGCCCTGACCGCGATGCCCGATTACCAGAAGGCTCTTGATCATGCCCTTTCGATCTTGAAACCAGGAGGGCAATTATTGATTGTCGACTCAATCCCCCTCCATTCCAGATGGTATCATCCCCTTACCAATGCCTATATTTATCTGAAGTCCCTTGTCGTTGGCGCCAAACCGGTTGCTGAAATTTTTGAGTACATTGACCAGAAGACCATTTCCATCGAAAAAAAGACCATGGCTTTGGGGGTCTACATGTTGATAAAATCGAGAACTCCTCAATAACCAAGGAGACCAAGGAGTCATGTTATGCCCTATAAAACCAATAAAGATTTGCCGGAAAATGTAACCCATGTCCTTCCTGCCCATGCCCAGGATATTTACCGGGAGGCATTCAATCATGCCTGGCAGGAATATGCGAGCCCTGAAGATCGCCGGGGCGATGCTTCCCAGGAAGAAACGGCGCATAAGGTGGCATGGTCAGCGGTGAAGAAAAAATATGAAAAGACCGGTGATACGTGGACAGCAAAAGAATGATATTATCGTTCGTATAGCGTTCTTTCTGTAAAACTCCCTTGTTTTTTGCAGAGCACTGCCGCACACTTATGCTAAATTGTATTAATAATGATTACGAGTCGTTGACCAACTTGCTGTAGGGGAGGATTGATGAGCAAAAACAGGAAATCCACCATCGATGTACAGGGCGCCGCTATTACCGTGCTGTCGCACAAGGAAGAAGATCTTATCTGTCTTACGGATATCGCCCGTGTCAAAAACGCTGATCGCTCCGATGATCTTGTGCGTAACTGGCTCAGGAACCGTAACACTGTAGAATTTCTCGGTGTTTGGGAGAGGCTTAACAATCCTGATTTTAATTCCGTCGAATTCGACGGAATTAAAATGCTGGCCGGGTTGAACAGCTTCGCTCTGACCCCGAAACAGTGGATAGAGAAGACAAATGCCATCGGCATCGTTTCTCATGCCGGCCGTTACGGCGGCACTTATGCACACAAGGATATCGCTTTTGAGTTTGCCTCCTGGATCTCGGTCGAGTTTAAGCTCTACCTCATCAAGGAATTCCAACGTCTTAAGGAGGATGAAAACCACCGTCTGTCGCTCGCCTGGAATCTGAATCGTACCCTTTCCAAACTCAACTACCGCATCCACACCGATGCCATCAAGACGCACCTGATTCCGGTCGCAGTGACTCCAGCGCAGGCCGCCATCATCTACGCCAACGAAGCGGACATGCTCAATGTCGCCCTCTTCGGCCAGATAGCCAAACAATGGCGGGATGCCAACCCCGATATGGAAGGCAACATGCGCGAGTACGCCACCATCGAACAACTTCTGGTGCTGGCCAATATCGAGGGAATGAATGCCGAACTCATTCACATGGGACTGACCCAAGGGGAACGCCTCATCCGTCTCAACGCCATAGCCATTCGCCAGATGCAGGTGCTCACCTCTGCGTCTTCGATCAAACAACTCAAGAAATAAGAGAAGAAGCCGGGGTCACTGATAACACAGGGTTTTTTGTTTTTTTGCAATAAAGATAACTCTGCATTCTTCTTGAGAATTATACATTCTGCTGGTAGATAACAGAATTGTTCTGTATTTTACGGTATTTGATTTAGATATGCTGTTTTCTTATCCGTTTATGTTTTTCGAGTCAGCCAGGGGGCGCTCACTGGAGAAAGGAAAATATGGCGAAAGATGTGAGAATACTCATGAGGTACCCACATGGCGGCAACTAAATCAACTGCGAGCGTAGTCTCCGCAGCACTGCGAGAGGATGTAGAGCGAGCCACCACGGGCGCGAAACGTCTAAAACTCCGCACCTTGCTAACCAAGTTTGGTTATACAAAGCGTTCGGATAGCAATACAGCTAAGATTACCCAACTTCTTACTGCTGTCGGTCTTGCCCTTAACCCCCCAATCGTCCGCTTAGGCGAAGCCTGGAAAATAACGCCCGATGATTGGATATATCTCTCTTGCGATGGATCGAACGAATCACCAACTGCCCCGCTGCTACCAACATGGAACGCCGATGGCTGGTTCGACCGGATCGCCAATGTTGGGCTAAGAACTGAGAAGGAAGTTGAAATCAAGTTTATTGTCCCTCTACTTGCGCGGCTCGGGTACGGTGATGACGACCGATATGATGGAATGCCGATTCCGGCAGCGCACGGTTCCAGAGACACGACTCTCGTCATCGATTTTGCCCTGTTTAATAGCGCTCTGGAATCGCTGCAAAGCCAGCCACTTCTCACAGTAGAAGCAAAACGTGAGGGGCGCTTGACCAAGCAGCGGGAACTCGTGAACGCACATAATCAGGCCAAAAGTTACTGTCTTTGGACCCAGTGCGATTTCTTCATGGTCACCGACAGCCGCACAATACAGGTGTTCCACATCGCGCAAGGACGCCTGGGTGAGTTGGCTCCACTTTTTGCGTGCGAGCGGAACGAGTTGCTCAACCGGTTCGACGAATTATACTCACGAATCTCAAAAGATGCGCTGACCCGGTATTACTTGGCCAAGCTATCTACTACGGAAGAAGCGTTCTGAAATTCGATGGTAGTATTATATCACAAATTCCTGATTCAAAGGGCCAGCGTCAAATTAACCTGCCTAACTTTACATTCAACTCGGACTGGCGCGATAAAGCCGCACCAACCAGTTAATTCGAACATTAAATCCAACGCCGCTGCAGACTCGGTTTGGTGATACAAGACGAAATTTAACCTCTCACCAGAAGGAAAATTGAAAATGGACTTCATCGACCACCTTCGCGTTCTTTCCTCAAGAATTGCAAACACAAAGGATATCATTCAGACTGAGGAGGCAACCAAGAACGCCATGGTCATGCCTCTTATCCAAATCCTCGGATATAACGTCTTCGATCCACTTGAAGTAACGCCTGAACTCGTTTCAGACGTAGGTACGAAAAAGGGCGAGAAGGTTGATTATGCCATCCTACGAGATGGTAAACCAATTATATTATTTGAAGTCAAGAAGGCCGGCGCTGAACTCCATATCAATCACGCAGGCCAACTGTTTCGGTATTTTCATGTCACATCCGCCCGCTTCGGTGTCTTAACCAACGGTCTTGTCTACAAGTTTTTCACTGATCTTGAGCAGCCGAACAAGATGGACGAAAAGCCATTTTTTGAATTCAATATCCTTGAGTTCAAGGAGCGCGACGTTGAAGAACTGAAGAAATTTGCCAAAGCCACATTCGACCTCGATATGATCCTCACGACGGCCAACGATCTGAAGTACGTCCGAGCTATTCAAAACCGCTTGGCGGAGTGGATGAAAAATCCTGCCGAGGATTTCGTACGTCTTGTATCAGCTGAACTTTTAGGGAATCGCCGTTTCACGCCAGCTGTGAAAGATCAGTTCACGACAATCACAAAGCGCGCTTTCGAGCAACTGGTTGGTGAACGAATAAATGAACGCCTGAAAGGTGCCATGACACCTGAAACCACGTCCGTCACAGAAGCTACAGCACCCATTGTCCCAATTGAATCATCGGCCGAGCCTCAGGTAACCACCACTTTGGAAGAACTTGAAGGCTTTCATATTGTCAGAGCAATTCTTCGTGGCTTAGTGAGTCCGCTTCGGATTGTCATGCGCGACGCCCAGAGTTACTGCGCTATTCTGCTTGATGACAATAACAGAAAGCCTGTCTGTCGCCTGCGTTTCAACAACACACAGAAACTCACACTCAGCGTCTTCAATGACAAGAAGGAAGAAGATCGCTTCGTACTTGAAAGCGTTGACGATATCTACAACTACTCAGAACAATTGAAGGCTACGCTCATGAGCTATCTGCCGCCGGACGATTCGCAGAAGGCGTAGCGTAATGCACATTACATCCGCGGAGAAGGGAAAATAATGGGGATCGCCATAGCATCGGACCATGCCGGTTATCATCTTAAAGAAACACTCCGGGCGTATCTCCAAAAAGAGGGGTACGAGGTAAATGACTTTGGGACAGATAGCGATACCCCGGTAGACTACCCCGATTATATCCGTCCGGCAGCAATAAGCGTGGCAGAGGGCAAGGATGATGTCGGCATCGTTCTCGGCGGCAGCGGTAACGGGGAGGCCATGGCTGCCAACAAAGTTCGCGGCGTGCGCTGTGCCCTGTGCTGGAATGTGCTGAGCGCGCGGCTGGCAAAGGAACACAATAACGCCAATATGATTGCCCTTGGTGAGCGCATAGTGAGTGAGGATGAAGCGATCAAAATTGTTGATACATGGTTGAACGCAGAATTCGAATATGGCCGGCACATGCGGAGAATTGAAAAACTTGAGCAAGGTGGCGAACCCGTAAGTCCAGCGGACCTCAAAACCCGGGCCGCCGATTAATCAGTATCCCTTGCGTCATCTGCCGGGGCCGGTATAATCCTCCGTAACGTACAATCTCTCTGTCTCGCCAGACAACGCCGTGTCCCACGGTCGAGACCTTCAACCTTATTTCGAGAAACTGCCCCATGACATTTGCTTCCCTCGGACTCTCCGAAGCCCTTCTTCGTGCCATTGATGAGGCCGGATATGCCACTCCCACGCCGATCCAGCTCAAGGCGATTCCTGCTGTCCTCTCCGGCAAGGATGTCATGGCTGCGGCGCAGACCGGTACCGGCAAGACCGCCGGTTTTGTCCTGCCCCTGCTGCAGCGTCTGGCCGGCGGCCCCAAGGTGAAGGCCAACCATATCCGCGCCCTGGTGCTGACGCCGACCCGGGAGCTGGCGGTGCAGATAGAGCAGAGCGTTGCCACCTATGGCAAGCACCTTGCGCTGAAATCGAGCGTTATTTACGGCGGGGTGAAGATCAATCCGCAGATGATGAAACTGCGCGGCGGGGTCGATGTGCTGGTGGCAACCCCGGGCCGGTTACTGGACCTTTTCAACCAGAATGCCCTGAAATTTGCGCAGGTGGAGACCCTGGTGCTCGATGAGGCCGACCGGATGCTCGACATGGGGTTTATTGGCGACATCCGCAAGATCCTGGCC
>JANMTN010000094.1:0-2972 GCA_031390685.1 Desulfobulbaceae bacterium | reverse complement strand
ATTGGTCCATGCCAAGGGCCAGATGGCGGAAAGCAGAGAAGAATGACAAGAATAGCGTACATACGATGAGATAATGATGGAATTTGAAACCGTAATCGGGCTGGAGATCCACGCCCAGCTCAAGACCGAATCCAAGATTTTCTGCGGCTGTTCCACAAAATTCGGGGCGCCGCCCAACACCCAGACCTGCCCGGTATGTCTCGGTATGCCCGGTACCCTGCCGGTCCTCAATAAAAAAGTGGTGGATTTTGCCATCAAGATGGGCCTGGCTACGGGTTCAACTATCAATCATTTCAATCAGTTTGCCCGCAAAAACTATTTTTACCCTGATCTCCCCAAGGGTTATCAGACCTCCCAGTTTGATCTGCCCATAGTTGGACATGGCCAGGTGGAAATCGAGGTCGGCGGTAAAAAACGGGAAATCGGCATCACCCGCATGCACATGGAAGAGGATGCCGGCAAACTGATCCATGACGACCGCGAACCCGTCTCCTATGTCGATCTGAACCGCACCGGCACCCCGCTGCTCGAGATCGTGTCCGAGCCGGATTTGCGTTCCCCGGAAGAGGCCGCCGCCTATCTGCGCAAGATCCACGCCATCCTCCGCTATCTGGACATCTGTGACGGCAACATGCAGGAGGGCAGTTTCCGTTGCGACGCCAACATCTCCCTGCGCCCTGTCGGTCAGGAAAAACTTGGCACCCGCACCGAACTCAAAAACATGAACTCGTTTAAAAATGTGCAGAGCGCGCTGGAATACGAGGTGCGCCGCCAGCGGGACATCCTCATGGATGGCGGCGCAATCATTCAGGATACCCTGCTCTGGAATCCCGACCGCAACTGCACCGAGTCCATGCGCAGCAAGGAAGAGGCCCACGATTACCGCTATTTTCCCTGCCCTGATCTTATCCCGCTCAAGATTGATGACGCCTGGATTGAGGCAATCCGCGCCACACTGCCCGAACTGCCGGATGAACGCAAGCTCCGGTTCATGGAGGCTTACGAACTGCCTGAGCATGATGCCTCGCTCTTAACCAGCTCCCGTGAGCTGGCCGACTATTTTGAGACAGCGGTCAAGACCTGCAATCAGGCCAAGAAGGTCTCCAACTGGATCATGACCGAACTGATGCGCGAGCTCAAGGGTGAAGAACTTTCCTCCTGCAAGGTTACGGCGGAGCAGCTGGGATCTCTGGTGAACATGGTGGAAGCGGGGAGAATCAGCGGCAAGATCGCCAAGACCGTTTTCCTGGAGATGATGGCCGGCGGCAAGGGGCCGGAGACCGTGGTTCAGGAACAGAATCTGGGCCAGGTCTCCAATGAAGGCGAGCTCCTTGCTGTTGTTCGTCAGATCATTGCCGACAATCCCGGCCAGGTCGCGGACTTTAAGGGAGGCAAGACCAAACTCATGAGTTACTTTGTCGGCCAGCTCATGCAGAAGACCAAAGGGCAGGCCAATCCCGCCCTTGCCAACAAGTTATTCAGTCAGGAACTGGAGGGATAAGACGACCTGTGGACAAAGAAGAGTGGCAGAAAATGGGAGAAGGACACCGCCAGCGGCTGCGGGATCGTTTTCTTGCCCGCGGCCTGGATGGCTTCACCGACGCCGAAGTTCTTGAGCTGCTGCTCTCCTTTGGCACCCCGCGCACCGACTGTAAAGAGGCCGCTCGGGCTGCCCTGACCGAATTTGGTTCCTTTGCCGCCGTTTTTGAGACCTCCATCCCAGCTCTCCAGAAGATCCAGGGAATCGGTCCCAAAAACAGCTTTGCCATCCACTTTGTGCAGGAGGTCGCCCGGCGTTATCTGAAGGAGCGATTGTCCGGCAAGCGCTATCTCCACTCCTCTGCCGAGGTCAGGGACTATCTGCTCCACTCCATGCGCGGCCTGAAAAAAGAGGTCTTCACCGTTATCTTTCTCGACTCTTCGCATGCCATCATCGACTCCGAGGTGGTGGCCGAGGGTACCATCAATATCAACACCGTCTATCCCCGGGAGTTGATAAGCCGCGCCCTGGAACATAATGCCGCCGCCCTGATCGTCGCCCACAATCATCCCTCCGGCTCCCTCGACCCATCTCCCCAGGACCGTCATCTGACCCGCACCCTTTGCCTGCTCTGCTCGCTGATGCAAATCCAGCTCCTTGACCATCTGATCATTGGCGATGGCAGTTACTCCTTTGCCGACCATGGACTGATGACCGATCTGCAACAGGAATGCCGCGAAATGATGGAGAAGCTGCATTGACAGAGTTGTCTTCCCTCTATATCCATATCCCCTTTTGCGTCTCCAAGTGCCCTTACTGCTCCTTTGTCTCCTGGCCGGGCATGGACAGGTTGTATCAGCGTTATGTGGAAGCCCTGCTCCATGAGGCCGAATGGCTGTGCCAGAACAGCTCTGTTCCGCCGCTTTCCACCCTGTTTCTGGGAGGCGGAACCCCTACTATCCTTGCGGGTAAAGAACTGGCTGCAATTGTCACTGCCTGCAAAGAGCTGTTTGGATTTACCAATCAGGCGGAGATCTCGATTGAGGCCAATCCCAAGACCATTGATCCGGCAAAACTGACCCTGCTGCGCCGAAGCGGTATCAACCGGCTGTCCATTGGTGTACAATCCTTGCAAGATACGGAATTACAACTTCTTGGCCGTCCCCATTCAGCGGATGACGCCATGACCGCCGTGCGCCTGGCACGGACGGCGGGCTTTGACAATATCAGCCTCGATTTGATGTATGGAATCCCTGGTCAGGATCACAAATCCTGGCAACAGACCCTGGAACAGGCCCTGTCACTGGCGCCAGACCATCTCTCGCTTTATGAACTGACCGTAGAGCCAGGCACCCCCTATTATCAGCAGCAGGAGCAGGGACTGCTTGATCTGCCGCCCGAAGAAGAGCTTGCGGCCATGGATCAGATCACCGCCACGCTTTGCCGGCAGGCCGGGCTTGCACAATATGAAATCTCCAATTACGCCAGATCC
>JANMTN010000074.1:0-5087 GCA_031390685.1 Desulfobulbaceae bacterium | reverse complement strand
ATAAAAAATTCGTTTCAGAGAAAAAATCGGAAAGAAAACAGGAGGAGTCGATCGGCAGCCTGGGGGCCCTGCTTCAGGAAAAACTGAAGAACCGTTTGAAATAACCCGACAGTTCCTCACGGTTTCTTAAATCTCTGGGCCCTTGGCAATGGGCTCTGTAGACAAAATCCAAGTATATTGTTACCCGCTTAGACGTTTCTCTGCCTGAGCATCTCAAACATGATCACCCCGGCAGCCACGGAGCTGTTCAGAGAATCTAGACTTCCCTCCATGGGAATGGAGATCAGCACATCGCATTGCTGACGCACCAGGGGCCTGATCCCCTGACCTTCACTGCCAACAACCACGCAGGCCGGAAGGTTAAAATCCGTTTTATAGATGGACTGGGCCGCCTCATCCTTTACCGCCCCAAAGATCCAGGCCCCGGCCTTCTTTAATTTCTGCAGGGAAGTGACCAGGTTAACCACCTGACAGATGTCGATATGGGAAATGGCCCCGGCCGAGGCCTTGGCCGCCGTCCCGCCAAGAGGGGCGGAACGCTCCCTGGTGATCAAGACCCCACTTACACCTGCGGCGTGGGCTGAACGGATAATCGCGCCCAGATTATGCGGGTCCTGCATGGAATCAAGGACAATCAGACGAGGCCTCTCGCCTCGCTCAACCCCTGCCGCAAAATTGGCCAGCATCGTTTCAAAGGGGAGTAACGGGACCTGACTGGTCCTGGCCACAATCCCCTGATGACGGGCCTGGGTTGCATCAGGGCCGGTCAGTTGAATTGAAGAGACAAAGGAGAGTTTTATTCCTGCCGCCTTGGCCAGCTCAATAATCTCTTCCCGCTTGGCCCCTTTACGATCATTGTGCAGGATGATCTCGCTGATCCGCTCCGGCTCCTGCTGCAAGGCCTCATAAACAGGATGTGTACCCCAGAGCAGATCCTCATCCATACGGATGGTACGACTCTGCCCCGATCTCTCAGCCTTCTTGTCTTTCATGGCTCAATCATGCTCCCAATAGGATCTCAATGGCTTGCCCGGTTGGCAGACGATGGCCTCTACTGCGCTCGGCAATCACAATAGCCCTGAGGGTATCAACGGCCTGTTCCAGGCGATCATTGACAATCAGATACTCATAGTCAATCGCGGCCTGCATCTCTTTGCCGGCATTCTTCAATCTGAGAAGAATCGTCTCTTCACTGTCGGTTCCCCGGCCGCGCAGACGTCGTTCCAGTTCCGACAAAGATGGCGGGGTAATAAAGAGGGAGACCGAGGGAATGGCCGCAGAATTTCGAAGAATTGCGGTACCCTGAATATCTATATCAAGGATAATATCAAGCCCTGTTGCCAGTTGGGCAAGCACTGCCGGCCTGCTGGTTCCATAAAGATTACCGTGAACTTCGGCCCATTCGAGAAAGACGTTCTGCTCCCGCATGGTCTCAAACTGGCCACGGCTGACAAAATGATAATCAACCCCATCATGCTCCCGTGACCGCGGCATCCGCGTGGTATGGGAAACTGAAAAGGCCAGACCTGGCAGATCTGCCATTACCCTCTTCAACAACGTGGTCTTGCCAGCCCCTGATGGCGCTGACAGGATAAACAATTTTCCTGTGGTCATGGTTCGTCCTGTTGTCCCTGTTTCCGTGGCTTATGATATTCAGCAAGATGATATTCCGTCTCCAGCGCGGCCATACGTTGACCAATGGTATCTGGCTGCACCGATGACAGAATGAGATGATTGGAATCCATAACCAGCATTGAACGGGTCCTTCTCCCCTCCGTCGCATCAACAAGCTTTTCCGCCTGCTTGGCCAATTCTTTCAACTTCCTGGATGGCGCAGAACCGGCATTTATAACGGCAATGATCCGCTCAATGGCAACAGTATTGCCAAAACCGACATTTAAAAGTTTCATCCCTTGTCACCTTTAACATACTCAAAGCTACTCAATATTCTGAATCTGTTCCCGCATCTTCTCCAGTTCACTCTTCAACTCAACCGTGAGATAGGCTATAGCCGCATCATTGATCTTGGAAGCAATGGTATTGACTTCACGCAGAAACTCCTGAAGGAGAAAGTCCAGCTTTCTCCCAACGGCCTCCTTCTCGGTCAGAAAGGAGTGAAACTGCCCGATATGACTTTGCAGCCTCACAATCTCCTCCGTGACATCGGTTTTATCGGCCAGGATTGCCACCTCCTGACATAACCGTTGCTCATCAAGCTGCACATTCCCCAGCAGTTTTTGCAGCCGTTCACCAAGGACCTGCTCGCGCTGTTTGAGAAGTTCCGGAATTCCCGCCTCAATCTTTTCAATAGTCTGGGTAAATACCTGCAACCGCGCCGAGAGATCCCGGACCAAGGCCGCTCCTTCCTGCTGGCGCATGGCCTCACAATCAACAAGGGCCTGGTCAAGTGCCTGCTCCAGAAGCGGCCAGACCGCCTCAATATCTTCATTTTGCTGCTCCTGCACCAGGACCTCGGGACGGGAGGCCACAAAGGCCGGATCAATTGCGGCCTCGACGCCCAGTTCCTGGGCAATCTGGGCCATGGCAAGTTTATAGCCCCTGACCAGCTCCAGATTCACATGCATCTTTACCAGATCAGAAAAATCGCCATTTACCGCCAGCAGCAGATCAACACGACCACGCTGATGAAACCCGCTCACCTTTTTCCGGACCCGTTCTTCAAGCACGGCATAGCCATTGGGCATCTTGATTTTCAGATCAAGATAGCGGTTATTGACACAGCGCACCTCCGCCATCCATACACGGCCACCAGATGCGACCTCGCCTCGGCCAAAGCCGGTCATACTTTTACAAGCCATTGTCCCCTCTTTTATAAATGTTCACCATGCAGCTCGGCCAGGATCTCTTCCCTGCTCACTGTCGCGGTTCCGATTTTGCCGACAACAACCCCCGCCGCCACATTGGCAAGGGATGCCGCCTCGGTAAAAGTGGCCCCGGCCGCCAAACCAAGGGCCAGAGCGGCAATCACTGTATCACCTGCACCCGTCACATCAAAGATTTCACGGGCCATGGTGGGGATAGTAACGAGTTCCTTTCCGGTCTCCAGCAGAGACATCCCGGCCTCACCACGGGTGATCAAAACCGCCTCGCAGGAAAATTTATCCAGCAGGATTTCTGCCGCCTGAATCAACTCCTGTTCATTGGTGATCCGCAGGCCAGACATCTTTTCTGCCTCAAGATGATTGGGGGTAATAATGGTTGCCCCGATGAACCTGGCCGGTTGCTCAGGTTTTGGATCAACCACCACCGGAATCCTGCGACCGCTTTCGGACTCCACCTCGCGTACCTTGCGCAGCAGATGGCTCATCAGGGGTTGCGAGATAACCCCTTTATAATAATCAGAGACAATAACCACATCAAAATCGACAAGATGCTTGTCAATATAGTCACACATGGCGCCAATGGTCTGTTCGGAAGGGACACCTGTCTGCTCACGATCAAAACGGACCACCTGCTGGCCATGGGCAACCACCCGGGTCTTGACCGTAGTCGGCCTTTTCCCCAGAACAAGCCCTTGGCCGGAAGCGCCAAGATCTGCCAGCAACTGTCGCAGGCGGCCACCCATTTCATCATTGCCAATAATACCACACAGGGTCGCCTGCCCACCAAGAGAATAGATATTATGGAGGACATTGGCACCACCGCCCAGCAACATCTCCTCTCTTGTCACATTCACCACCGGCACCGGGGCCTCAGGCGAGATCCTGCTCACCGTGCCCCATATAAAATGATCGACAATAATATCGCCAATAACCATGATCCTGGCGTCGGCAAACTGCGGTACATATTTCACTAATCGGGTATTCATTCACTCAACTCCACTCAGCCGTTGCAACAAAATAACATCGTCATCTGGATGGCAAAAACAGCATAAAAAAACCGGTCGCTCTTTGTCCGCACCCCAAGAATACTTCCTTCGGGGCGTCCACTCTGCGAACGGCACTGGGCCGCCCAAGGCCGTTGTAACGAAAAAATTGGTTAGAAATGGCATGGTGATTTCGCAACGGCTTCTAAACATTCAGCCATCCGCTCCGAGGCAAAAACCAGAGACTCTATATCGAGAACATCCAAGACATTCTGGTCATAGAGGATTTTGACCCTGGGCGGAAAGCCATCGTCGCGATCCTCATCCCAGAAAAGCAGCAACATGGGGAGGCGCGGCAACACCGCTACCTGAAAGGCAGCGGAACAACCCGGTTCCTGATGATCTCTTGACACCGCATCAATCTTGCCGGCACATTCCCTGAGCAAGGCCACCTTTCCACAAAAATAGTTGGCAATACGCTCCTCACAATAGACCCGCAAGGTGCGCACCTTGGAAATGGAGTTGGGCAAAGATTCCATCCCCACCCAGGCACCCGAACTGGCAACTCCACCACCATAAAAGATATAATTATAGAGCAGAATCTGATCACGAGGCTCTTCCGCCTCTTTTCCGCCAATAAAAATTCCCTCACCGGAGAGGGTCACGTCACGTCCGAGATACCGGAAAGACAGAATATTCATTTCCAGGCCTGACCAGGCACATCCAAGTTTCGGCGCGATTACAGAAAAATTCACCGCCCTGATCTTGCTTTTCAGATATGCCACCAGGGCCATATCTTTTTCATCGAGAAGCCCGGCCATACCAGGCAGCGCATGGCCCCGGTCAGCGGCAAACTCGCCTGCAAGACGGCTTACCTCGACATAGGGACACTTCCCGGGATTCTCTCCACCTTTAGTCACCGCCGCCGCAAATGCCAGACAGGCGGCATAGCCACATTCCCCGCAATTGGTCTTCGGAGTAAATTTCAGAAATTCAAGGGGTTGCAATTCGTTTGCTCAAGAGTCTGAATCCCAATGGCCATTCCTTCGGGGTGGAGATTTTAAAAGAAGGATCGTCAGCAATCGAAACTCAAAAGATGTGCGTTTTCCATAATTGAGAGTTGGCACAGTCCGAATAGACGAATGGACAGCAACTCAAATAAGCTGCCTTCATCATCCAGACAAACAAAAAACGACGCGAAAGGCACCGGTCCCCTCACATCGTTTTTTCGCACACATATAACTGTGCTCAGCCGTAAACA
>JANMTN010000346.1:0-6729 GCA_031390685.1 Desulfobulbaceae bacterium | reverse complement strand
GGCGGCAAGCTGGAAAAGATCAAGAATCAGACTGCCATTGTCAAGTATGAAGCGCAGGCGAAACGGGGGGATATCAACGTCGTGGTCGCCGGCAAGATTCTGGTCACGGTGGCGGGGAATGATGTGAGCCCGGACGATCTTATGGACTATGCCAAGGCGGTTGATTACGAGAAAATTGCCGCCTTGCCTTGATAGCTCGGTGAGTATGAGTATGCTGCTGGAATACTGTTGATATTTATTGTCAGGGATTGGTGAGGGTTGTGAGGGGCAGGATGGAGTTTGATAAATTCCATCCTGCCTTTTTGTTTTGATGCTTATGAGCGCAGGGCATGCTTCCTGATGAAATCCTGGATCAGATTCCGGTCGGGATCCATCAGCTCGCAGCGGGATTCTTTGTCGGCAAGGGCAGCTAAGGCCTCCGGCATCTCCGGGGGGACACCGATGGCTTTTTCCACTGTCTCGCCAAATTTCGCGGGATGGGCAGTGGACAGGCAGATGACTGGAATTCCTTCCTGCTGATGGATAAGGGCGGCATGCACTCCCACCGCCGTGTGCGGATCAAGGATATAACCGTATTCTTTATAGAAGAGCCGAATGGTATCCAGAACCTCCTGTTCCGTTGCGGCGGTGGCCACAAAGTCACGTTTGATCTGATCACAGGAACTTGAGAAATCGAGTTTGCCGGTACCAGCGAACTCCAGCATGGCATCTTTGGTGCGGACCGGATTTTCATCCATGAGGTAGTAGAGATAGCGCTCAAAGTTGGAGGCGGCCTGGATATCCATGGAGGGACTGGAGGTGGCCACCACTTCACTCAGTGAGTAATCGCCGTGCGTGACAAAGCGGGTGAGGATATCATTGGTGTTGGTTGCCAGCAGTAACCTGCGGATAGAGCCTTCCGGCAGCATCCGTTTGGCGATGTAGCCGGCAAAGATGTCGCCAAAATTGCCGGTGGGCACGGCAAAATCCACAGCCTTGTCATGCTCATGGCTATTGATGTGCAGGCAACTGTGGATGTAATAGACGACCTGGGCCAGGACCCGCGCCCAGTTGATCGAGTTGATGGCCCCCAGGCTGTATTTTTTCTTGAAGTCAATATCATTGAAGATGGCCTTGACAATGGCCTGGCCATCGTCAAAGGTGCCTCGGATGGCAATGTTGAACACATTGGCATCGGTGACCGTGGTCATCTGTTGTTCCTGTACCGGGCTGACCCGTTTGTGGGGATGGAGGATAAAGATATTGATTTTTTCCTTGCCGCGGACCCCGTAGATTGCAGCACTGCCGGTATCCCCTGAGGTGGCTCCGATGATGTTCATGACCGCATCGTTCTTCTTCAGGAGATATTCAAAGAGATTGCCCAGGAATTGCAGGGCCACATCCTTGAAGGCAAAGGTCGGGCCGTGAAAAAGCTCCAGAATATGCAAGGTCCCGTGGTGGACCAGGGGGGTGACTTCCTCGTGATCAAAGGTGGCGTACGAACGGTTGATCAGTTCACGCAGGTCACTGTTGGGGATGTCATCAATGAATCGTGACATGACTTCAAAGGCCAGTTCCGGATAGGAAAGGCCCTGCCAGGAGGCACAGGTCTCGCTGCCGATACGAGGGATGGCGCGGGGCAGGAGCAGGCCGCCGTCTTCCGCCAGGCCCATCATCACGGCCTCGGTAAAGGAAATGGGGCTGATACCGCCCCTGGTGCTAATGTAATGCATAATGATTTGTATTCGGGAAGGGATTATCCCCGGGTAAGGGGTGTTGTATTTTTAAAGGGCCGCCTGAAGAGAATCACAGGTCGTCGATGCTTAGGAGCCGTTATGAAATACCGTTTTTCTTATAAACATTTCGTTACAGCTCCTTATGCCTGTTATAGCATTCCCAGGTTATGCTGTTTCTTCTGCACTAAGGCTGACTGGTTTGGCGTCATGCCACAGGCCTTCCAGGTCATAGAATTTTCTCTGTTCATGGTGGAAAATATGAACTACTACGTCATCAAAGTCAAGAAGAACCCACATCCCTTCCTGGATACCTTCGGCATGGGAGGCATTCACCCGCTTGGAGCGCATTTCTTGCTCAATGGTCTCGGCCAGACCCTGTACATGCCGGGTTGAACGGCCGTTCATGATTACAAAATAATCAGTAAAGGAGGAGATGCCTTTGACGTCAAGGATGACCAGATCTTCCGCCTTGGCGTCAAGGGCCACCCGTGCACAGATTTTTGCCAGTTCCAGGCCGCTCTTGTCTTGATACTCTGTCTTCAGTCGTTGCATAAAAATTTTGCCCCTATGGGTTCTATTGTGAAGTAAGCTCAGTCAGTTGGATTGTTTGTAATTATTCAGGTTGTTTAAACTGTAGTCTGTGAGGACTGCACAAAAAACGAATCAAGACCACCATTTTTGGTCTCTAAAAGTTTTATCACAATATCCTCAACAACTACAAACTATTCACCTGAGTAGTTACGATTGTTTTTTTTCTTTCTTTATTCGTGGTGGAAATTCAAAGGTGATTTTTCCTTTTTTGTCAAGGAGAAGAAAGGCGTCAAAGGCACGTTTCTTCTTGGAGATAAAACCGGGGATCAGTTCGGTCTTGCCGTCGGTCAGGAGTTGTTGGATATGTTTTGGCTCAATGGCCCTGGCCAGGATAATCTTGCTGATCTGCAACCCATTTGTTTTATCACCCTCCAGTGCTGATGTCGACATATAGGCCGCCGGCGTTTCGTGGACCGGAGTTCCGTCAACAGGAGATAATCCCAGATTTGGGGTTGTCTTGATTGCCTGGATGTCCAGGTCGTCAATGGCGTCGACAAAAAGAAACGCTATCTTATTTTGATGCAATCTGACTGAGGCGGTAAAGGGCTTTCCCTGTTTGCTCCTGAAGTCACTGAACGGGCCCAGGGTTTCTCCCATGAGCAGGGCCACGATCTCATTCTCGCTCATCATCCTGCCGCCCAGGATCTTGCGGATGGTTGTTTTCCCATCTTCTGAGATAAAGGCGGTGGGGCTGACATAGAAATGGACATTATTGACCGGGCTGAAAGGGGCCTCAACCCGAACCTCTGTCCGGTCAAAGTTTTGCACCTGGGAAATAATATGCCTCGTTGTTTCCCTGATCTCGTCCATAAACTGCTTGCGGGTAAACTTGCCGTGCAGGATCTGATTGAGTTTATGTTCCCATTCCCCTGTCATTTCAGGGGAGGCGAGCAGCTCTATCTTCATGGCCTCGAGAAGGGAGAACAGATTAAAGGCCTTGCCGGTGGGGGTGAGTTCCTTGCCCTCCCGGACCAGATATTTTTCATTGAGCAGCTTTTCGATGATCGCGGCTCTGGTCGCCGGGGTGCCCAGTCCCCGTTCCTTCATGGCCTCGGCCAGTTCTTCATCTTCCACCAGTTTGTCTGAGTTTTCCATGGCCGAGAGCAGGGTTGCCTCGTTGTAGCGGGCCGGAGGTTTGGTCTCTGCCTGTTCCTTGCTGATCTGGGCGCAGGTGATCTTCGCCCCTTCCGGGACAGGGCTTAACACCGTACCCTGCACTTGATTGACCTCGCTGCCATAGATAGCCTTCCAGCCTGGATCGGTGAGGATCTTGCCTTCGGTCAGGAATGTTTCTGTCTCGACCACGGAGATGCGCCGGGCGTTCAGATAGTGGGCCGGCGGGAAAAAAACGGCCAGAAAGCGCTGGACTACCATGGTGTAGATCTTGAGTTCCGGCTCGGTCAGGGTTTTGGGCAGGACCGTGGTGGGGATGATGGCGTGATGGTCCGAGATCTTGGCATTATTAAAGATCAGTTTCTCAGGCTTGATAAACTTTTTGGTCAGGGCCTCCTGGGCGAACTGGCCATAGTGCCAAGCGGTCTGGGCCGTGACGGTTTCCTTGACCGTGGCCAGATAATCTTCGGGCAGACAGCGGCTGTCAGTTCGGGGGTAGGTCAGGACCTTGTGTTTTTCGTAAAGCGCCTGGGCCAGCCCCAGGGAGTTCTTGGCAGAAAAACCAAAACGGGAGTTAGCCTCCCGCTGCAATGAGGTAAGATCATAAAGCAGCGGCGATCGTTCGCTTATTTTTTTGCTTGTTTCCTTAATCTTAGCCTGCTTACCGGTGCATTGCGCCAGGATCTGGTCGGCCTTTTTTTCGTCCCATATCCGGTCGGCCTTGGCCTGATTGTCTTTCTCGTCCTTGACAAAATGGGGGTCAATCCATTTGCCGATATAAGACCCTTTATCAAAGGTGAAGGTGGAGAGCAGGTTGAAATAGGTGCGGGGCGAAAAATTGATCCGGGCCTGTTCTCTTTTGACGATAAGGGAGAGGGTAGGGGTCTGTACCCGGCCACAAGGGGTGAGGAAGAAGCCCCCGCGCCGGGAGTTGAAACCGGTGAGCGCGCGGGTGGCGTTGATCCCGATCAGCCAGTCAGATTCGGAGCGGCACAGCGCCGCGTCTTCCAGGGGTTGCATCTCTTCATTGTTCCGGAGATGGGCAAAGGCATCCTTGATGGCATCCTTGGTCATGGATTGCAGCCAGAGGCGTTTGCATGTCTTTTTGGCGACAGACTGGTTCCACACATAGCGCAGGATATATTTAAAGATCAACTCTCCTTCCCGGCCGGCATCGCAGGCGTTGATGATCTCGTGGACATCCTTGCGGCGGATGAGCTGTTGCAGGGCATTAAGCTGACTTTTGGTGCCATCCAGACCCTTCAGCGGGAATTGCTCAGGGAGAATGGGAAGGTTCTCCATCTTCCATTCCTTGTATTTGGGGTCAATCTCTTCGGGGAATTCGATGGAAACCAGGTGGCCGATAGCATAGGAGACGATATAGCGGTCACTCTCGTAATGGGTTTTGCTCTTTTCAAACTTGCCGGGCAGGGAGCGGACAAGATCGGCAGCCACACTGGGTTTTTCGGCGATGATGAGTATTTTGTCAGACATTGTTTTCAGATCAAGGTTATTTATGAACAACGGCTTAAGGCCTGTTCAGTAGAAGATGGAAGTGTCATCTTCTATAAGGCTGTCTCGTGTTTGTCAATTTTATTTTTTATTAAGAGCAAAACACAAGCCCGGAAAATCTGCCTGTCTCCTGTGCTTGCCGGGGTCGCTTCTGGCTTGACAAAGGGCTATTTCTGTGTTTTATATGTGATGTTGTTTCGGGTTGTGTGCGGGTGTAGCTCAGTTGGTAGAGCACAAGCTTCCCAAGCTTGGGGTCGCGAGTTCGAATCTCGTTGCCCGCTCCAGGGTTTGCTGGCTGGATTATCTGTTTTTGTTCCAGTTATACCTGGTTTTTTGTGATTATACCATCTGTATCGTGTGAAAGATGCAGGTGGCTTTGAAAGTGGGCTTGCCCACTTTTTTTTATGTCTCCTCCATGACAGTGCAGAAACAAACAAGTTTTTGCGTGATAATAAGGATATGAGTGGATCGGTTGTCGAAAAGGTGCAGGCATTTGCGGAAACGCTGCTGCCATCCATGGAGTTGGAGCTGGTGGAAGTCCAGTTTCGTCTTGAAGGACATGGCTGGGTGTTGCGCCTTTTTATTGACGGCAAGGAAGGAATTACAGTGGATCATTGCAGCCGGGTCAGCCGAGAGGTGAGTGATTTCCTGGAGGTTGAAGATCTTATTGCCCATGCCTATCATCTTGAAGTGTCTTCGCCTGGACTCGAGCGTTCATTGCATACTATGAATGATTTTCAACGTTATGTTGGCAAGAAGGCGAAATTAAAGCTGCGTGAAGATGTCGAGAATCAGAAGGTTTTGATCGGCGATATTGTTCGGGCGGAAGATGAGACCGTTGAGCTTGTCCTGGAAGATGGAACGAGATGTCAGGTTGTTTTTGAGCAGATACGGAAGGCTCGCCTGTCTCTTTAGGAGCGGTTATGAAGCAGCTGTTACTATTTCGTAACAACGGCTTGAAAAAAATAATTGTGGGTTGCATCCTCTTGGTTGCAATCATTGTAGGAATAGAAGGACTTTTTTTATAAAAGAGTCAGTTATAAAGATGGGGTAAGAGAATGCTATCGGATTTAAAACGCATAATCGATCAGATCAGCAGAGACCGTGGTTTTGATAGAAAACTGTTGATCGGGGCCATAGAAGAAGCTGTTCTGTCTGCCGCCAAGAAAAAACTGGGCAGCAGACGGGAGATCGAGGTTCGATATAATGAAGAATATGGTGAGGTTGAGGTCTTTCAGTTTCGCACTGTTGTCGAAAAGGTGACGGACGAACAGACTGAAATCGACCTTGCGGCGGCTCAGGTGCTTGATCCTGAGGTGCAGTTGGGCGATGAACTTGGCGAAAAGATGGATAATATTGCTGATCTGGGCCGAATTGCCGCCCAATCGGCAAAGCAGGTTATTATCCATAAGATGAAGGATGCTGAGCGTGATGTTATTTACGAGATGTTTCAGGATCGTATCGGCGAAGTGGTCAGCGGAATTGTGCAACGCTTTGAGCGGGGCAATATGATCGTCAATCTTGGCCGTACTGATGCAGTGCTGCCCAAGGATCAGCAGATTCCCAAGAGGTCTTTCAAACAGGGCGACCGTGTTCGGGCGTATCTGGTTGATGTCAGGCGAGGCACCAAGGACGCACAGCTGCTGCTCTCCAGGACCCATGACCAGTTTCTGGTTAAATTGTTTGAGATGGAAGTCCCGGAGATTGCCGAAGGAATCGTCAAGATCATGGGGGTGAGTCGTGATCCTGGATTTCGGGCCAAGATAGCGGTCAGTTCCACGGAATCCGATGTTGATCC
>JANMTN010000345.1:0-11245 GCA_031390685.1 Desulfobulbaceae bacterium | reverse complement strand
AATGCCGCGACATTGCGCAATCTGCATGCCCTGCGCGAACGCGTTCGCGCCTTAGAGAAACAACAGAACAACCATGATGATGGACATCCACAAGATTCTTGAAAAGCTCCCGCACCGCTACCCCATGCTGCTGGTGGACCGCGTGCTGGAAATTGAAAAGAACGTGAGCTCAAGATATTTGAACTGGGTGAAAAAGCCGCGCGAGTATTTCATCGAATAACTTTCAGCCTTAAAGGCTGAGTAGTTACATACCATCCATCTTTGTTTTCAGATGAAAGTCAGGCAATGGCGAGTTTTCTTATTTTACCATATTTTATCTGACATGGAACAGAAAACTATTTTCACCTCCGCCACGAACAAGCAATTCAGGGAGGATGGAGAGATATTGAGGGGTTGCGTGTCGTACTGCTTGCCTTTCCCTGCCTGGTTTTTAACTGCCATGTACCGGTATATGGGTGAAAAATAGTTCCGGGTCGATAAAAATAAACTGGTCGGAACAGGAGTGGCAAAACTCTGCGCAGCGCGATATTGTGCAGACCTGAGGGGGCTGCCTGTTGAGCTTTGACCGCGGCCAAAGACGACCTTCGATTTTCACTCCTTGCTTGTATCCTTTTTGTTTCATTTTTTTCCTTCTGGTTATAAAGAGTGTATTTATTGCCTTAATAAGTTTTCTCAGAATTAGGGACCACTGTAATAATGCTGTTCATTTTTTTTATTTGAAAAACAGGTATGGTTTAAGGTATGATGAAATCATTTTGATGACTGTTGATCCTGCCTGAATACTTTGTATTTATTGAATATTGTATCATATCTTGAGGGCAGGCCTGTGAAGCTGAGGGGCAAATTTTATTTTCAGGAATCGTTTATTGTCTGGTAAGTTCAATCTGTCCTGCAGGATTGCCATACGTTTTTTAACAAGAGTGGAGAGGAGAACACAATGAGTGTCGACGAAAATAAGATTACCAGTCTCTTGAGTGAAGGCCGTATCTTTGAGCCCCCGCAGGAAGGGCGGGATGCCGCTCATGTCGGAAGCATGGAGGCCTATAAGGCAGCCTATCAACGTTCCATGGCGGATCCTGAAGGATACTGGGCGGAACGCGCCGGAGAGCTGGTCACCTGGGACAAAAAGTGGGACAAGGTCCTGGAGTATGATTACAACAAGCCCGAGATTAAATGGTTTCAGGGCGGCAAGCTGAATATCTCCTCTAACTGTCTTGATCGCCATCTCACCAACGGCCGGCGCAACAAGGCCGCTATTATCTGGCAGGGCGAGCCGGAAGAGGATGTCCGGGTTTATACCTATCAGATGCTCTATACCGAGGTCTGCCGGATGGCCAATGTCCTGAAGAAGAAAGGGGTGAAGAAGGGCGACCGGGTTGCCATCTATCTGCCCATGATCCCGGAGCTGGCCATTTCGCTTCTGGCCTGTGCCCGCATTGGCGCCATCCATTCGGTGGTCTTTGCCGGTTTCTCGGCGATTGCCCTCAAGAGCCGGATTCAGGACTGTGCGGCCAAGGTGCTGATTACCGCCGATGCCGTGCTGCGTGCGGGCAAGACGATCCCTTTGAAGCCCAATGCTGATACGGCGCTGGAAGAGTGTGACAGTGTCAAGGATGTCATTGTGGTCAGACGGGCCGGTAATGAGATCACGATGCAGGATGGCCGTGACACCTGGTGGCATGATGAGGTGACCGGCGCTGATATCGCCAGTACCTGCACGCCTGAGTCCATGGATGCCGAGGATGTTCTTTTTATCCTCTACACCTCCGGCTCCACCGGCAAACCCAAGGGCGTGGTCCACACCACCGGCGGCTATCTCACCTATGTCATGCACACCTGTCAGTGGGTCTTTGATCTGAAGGATAATGATGTGTACTGGTGTACCGCCGATATCGGCTGGGTTACCGGCCATTCCTATATCCTCTATGGCCCCCTGGGGATGGGCGCCACTTCTCTGATGTTTGAGGGCGTGCCTTCCTATCCGGGGCCGGACCGTTTCTGGAAGATTGTTGAGAAGTTTCAGGTCAACATCTTCTATACCGCCCCCACGGTGATCAGGGCCTTGATGCGGGATGGCGAGGAGCCAACCCGGCGCTATGACCTCTCCAGTCTGCGGATTCTTGGTTCCGTTGGCGAACCGATCAACCCCGAGGCCTGGATGTGGTATCATGCTAATATCGGCAAGGGGAAGCTGCCCATCGTCGACACCTGGTGGCAGACCGAGACCGGTGGCATCATGATCTCTCCGCTCCCGTATGCCACGCCCTTAAAGCCTGGTTCCGCTACTCTTCCTCTGCCGGGTATTGATGCGGCCATCTATACGGAAGATGGCCATGAAGCCGGTCCCAATGAGGGTGGACATCTGGTGATCCGCAAACCCTGGCCCGGCATGTTACGTGGGGTATTCGGCGATCCGGAGCGATTCAAGAAGGCCTATTTCAGCCGGTATGCAAACATCTATGACCCTGAAGACGGGGCTCGCCGCGATGAAGACGGCTATTTCTGGATCATGGGGCGCCTCGATGATGTCATTAATGTCTCCGGTCACCGCTTGGGCACCGCCGAAATCGAGTCGGCCCTGGTGGCCCATCATTCGGTTGCTGAGGCCGCGGTGGTCGGGATGCCGCATCCGATCAAGGGGCAGGCCATTTATGCCTTTGTCACGGTGAAATCAAATGTCGAGCAGACCCCTGAATTGCTGGTTGAATTACGGAACCATGTGCGTAGCGAGATTGGCCCGATTGCCTCACCGGATGCCATTCAGTACGCGCCAGGATTGCCTAAGACCCGCAGCGGCAAGATCATGCGGCGCGTCTTGCGAAAGATCGCGGCCAATGATTTTGAAAACTTTGGCGACACCTCGACCCTGGCTGATCCGTCAGTGGTTGAGGATCTGATCAATGGCAAGAAGGCCACCATGGCCAAAAAGTAGTCTGCTTGTTTGTGAGCGATGAGGCAAGGCGGAGTTTTCTGGAGAGGAAGCTCCGCCTTGTTGTTTTGCTGGGATTAAAGGGCCGGGAGAGTGAGTGAATGGCAATCTTCAAAGGGAATGATGTCCATGTGGTTGCTCCGGATGTGGCGGTCGCATTTTTTAAAGGGATTATGCCCTTTAACACCCTGGACGCAGAAACACTGAGTGATCTTGCCCGTCACTGCCGCATTGATTTTTTTCCCAAAGGAACCAGGGTCCTCACCGCTGACACCACCGAGCTGACCCATCTCTATCTGATCCAGCGCGGCGGGGTCAAGGCCTTTCTCGAAGATGACAATGGCGAGGTGACCCTCAAGGATTTTCGGGGAGAAGGCGCCTCTGTCGGGGCTCTGGCTATCATCCGCGGCACCCCTGCCAATCTCAATATTGAGACCGTGGAGGATACCTTCTGTTTTCTTCTGCCCCGGGAGATCTTTCTTGACCTCATTGAAAAACAGCCAGCCTTTGCCCATTATTATCTGAAGAGTTTTTCCGAAAAGATCGTCACCACCGCCTATAATGAGCTGCGTCATCACAAGGTGTCGCGGCGCAGCAACGAGGATCTCTATCTCTTTTCCATCAGGGTTGGCGATCTGGTGAAGACCTTGCGCAAGGTGGCGGACACGGCCACCATTCAGGAGGCCGCCGCCTTCATGTCTGAGCATCGGGTGGGGTGCCTGCTGGTTTATGACACGATTGATGAGGACAAGATTGTCGGCATTATCACCGACCGTGATCTCAGGTGCAAGGTGGTGGCGGTCGGGTTGGATTATAAGCAGCCGGTTGCGACCATCATGAACAGCCCGGTGCAGACGGTGCTCTCCCAGTCTCTCTGTTTTGATGTGCTGTTGAAGATGATGGCCACCGGGATTCATCATCTGGCGGTGGAGCGTGGCGGGCGGATCATCGGGGTGATTACCTCCCATGATATTATGCTCCTGCAGGGGCACTCACCCTATTATCTGTTCCGGGAGATTCGCGCCCAGGAGCAAATTGCCGGGCTATATCCCCTGGCCCGCAAGATCCCGGAGGTGATTCGGGGGTTGATCGGGGAAGGGGCGAAGGCCGGCAATATCACCCAGATGATTGCCATCCTCAATGATCATATCCTGGGACGGATGTTGACCTTGCTCGAAAAAGAGATGGGGCCGCCGCCGGTGCCTTACTGCTGGCTGTTCCTTGGCAGCGAGGGGCGCCGGGAACAGACCTTCAAGACCGATCAGGATAATGCCATTCTCTATGGTGATCCGGTGGATGAGACCGAGAAACAGGCGGCGGAGAGCTACTTTGCGGTCTTTGCCGCCAAGGCCATTGAGCATCTTGTCAACTGTGGCTATCCGCTCTGTCCCGGTGAGGTCATGGCCATCAATCCGCGCTGGTGTCAGCCTTTATCGGTGTGGAAAAAATATTTTGAACGCTGGGTAGCAGCTCCGGAACCGCAGGAGCTGCTTAATGTCACCATCTTTTTTGATTTTCGTGCCGGTTTTGGCGAGACAATGCTTGCTGAAAATCTGCGTGCCCATTTAAACAGGGAGATAGCGGGGAGGGATCTTTTTTTGTTCCATCTGGCCCGTCAGTGTATGGAGACCCGTGTTCCGCTCTCTTTTTTCAATAATTTCATTGTGGAAAAAGATGGGGAGCATAGGAACCGGCTGGATATTAAACGGCAGGGGCTGACCCCTTTTGTTAATTTTGCCCGGGTGCTGGCCCTGAAATTCGGGGTGAAAGAGACCAATACCCTGGCCCGTCTGAAGGCCCTGATGGAAGGGGAATGGATTCAGGGGGAGTTATGGGCGGTGGCGAGTGAGGCCTATGAACTGCAGATGCAGCAGCGCCTGGTGCATCAATTGCGGCAGATTGAGACCGGGGTCCTGCCTGACAACCATATCGATCCGGCGAATCTCTCTGATCTGGAGCGGATGATGCTCAAGGATGCCTTCACAGTCATTGACAGGCTGCAAGGTGTGCTGGGGCAGATGTATCCGGTGATGTGATGTTGGATCTGCTCAAACCAGGCACCTGGTTTGTCCCGCCGCATCCGCTCCTTATCCGGAATCGGGAGGCATTTGCCAGATTCGACCAGTCTCGGTCCCTTGCCGACTACACTTTTGTTGTCTGTGACACCGAACTGACCGGTTTTGACCGGAAACGTGATGAGATCATCTCCATTGGCGCGGTTCTGGTCAGGGATCTGCAGATCGATCTGGGCGCCACTTTTCATCAGTATATCAGACCAAGGAATATCGAGCACACCCAGGCCACCTTGATTCACCGGATAACCCCGCAACAGTTGATGGAGGCGCCTTCCATGGCGGAGGTGTTGCCTGCCTTTGTGGAGTTTATGGGGAACAGCCTCATGGTGGGTCATTTTATAGCCCTTGACATGGATTTTTTGAACATGGCTGCCCGCAAGGTCCTTGGTGGCACTTTGTCTAATCCAGGGATTGACACCATGCGTATGGCCCAGGGTTATCGGCGGGTGCTCAACGGCCATTTTCAGGATGAGGAAGACCGCTCGTGCAGTTATGCCCTGGAAGATCTGGCCAAAGAGTATTCTCTCCCCATGTTCAAGCCCCATGATGCTCTTGAAGATGCAATGCAGACGGCCTATCTTTTTCTCTTTCTCCTCAAGAAATTCAGAAGAGGCGGGCTGTTGACCTTAAAGGATATCTATCAGGCCGGAAGAGTGGGGAATATGTGGTATTGATCATGGATGGCATTGCCGCAAGATTTAAATATCCAGTCATCCTCTATCCTTGGCCACAGCGGTGTACCTAAGTTTTGCGGGGCACCTGCCATAACTTTCTTGACGCAATGAAAAATAAGACTATGCTATAGGATTTATAATTAGCGAACTCATCACGGCGTACGTACTGATTTCCCGCAGAGCCGCAAGAGAAACTTTTTTGCTTTTCTCTGTGTTTCTGCGGGAAAAAATATCATAAAATAGCTATTCAGGAGAAAAATAATGGGACAAAACTATTTCAACAGTCTGCCATTGCGTCTGCAGCTCCAGGAGCTCGGTCAGTGCCGGTTCATGGATTCTTCCGAGTTTGACGGCGTCGAGGCCTTGCGCGGCAAGAAGATCGTCATTGTCGGTTGCGGCGCCCAGGGGCTGCATCAAGGGCTGAACCTCCGGGACAGCGGCCTTGATGTCTCTTATGCCTTGCGCGAGGCGGCCATCAGCGAGAAGCGGCAGTCTTTCAAGAATGCCAATGGTAACGGCTTTACGGTGGGCACCTTTGAAAAGCTCATCCCCAAGGCCGATCTGGTCATCAATTTGACCCCGGACAAACAGCACACCAAGGTGGTCACGACCATCATGCCGCTGATGAAGAAGGGCGCCTGTCTCTCCTATTCGCACGGTTTTAATATCGTGGAAGAGGGGATGCGGATTCGCGAGGATCTCACCGTTATCATGGTGGCCCCCAAATCTCCCGGTACCGAGGTGCGGGAAGAGTACAAGCGTGGTTTCGGGGTACCGACCCTGATTGCGGTGCATCGCGAGAATGATCCGCAGGGTAAGGGCTGGGAGCTGGCCAAGGCTTATGCCTGCGGCACCGGGGCCGATCGTGCCGGTGTTCTTCAGTCCTCTTTTGTGGCCGAGGTAAAATCTGATCTCATGGGCGAGCAAACTATCCTCTGCGGTATGCTCCAGGCCGGATCTCTGCTCTGTTTCGACAAGATGATCGAAGAAGGGATTGAGGCGGGGTATGCTTCCAAGTTGATTCAGCATGGCTGGGAGACCATCACCGAGGCCCTGAAGCATGGCGGCATTACCAATATGATGGATCGGCTGACAAACCCGGCCAAGATCATGGCCTTTACCCTCTCTGAGGAGCTGAAGGATATTCTGCGCGCTCTCTTTGAAAAACATATGGATGACATCATGTCCGGCACCTTTTCCAAGACCATGATGAAGGATTGGGCCAAGGATGATGTCAATCTTCTGAAATGGCGGGCGGCTACAGCCAAGTCCCCATTTGAAAAGGCGGTCTCCACCTCGGCTCTCATCCCGGAACAGGAATACTTCGATCACGGCATCCTGATGATCGCCATGGTCAAGGCCGGAGTGGAGCTGGCCTTTGACACCATGGTCGCCGCCGGCATCAAGGAGGAGTCCGCCTATTATGAGTCCCTGCATGAGGTGCCGCTTATTGCCAATACCATTGCCCGTAAAAAGCTGTATGAGATGAATGTGGTTATCTCTGATACTGCCGAATACGGCTGTTATCTTTTTGCCCATGCGGCAGTGCCCATGCTCGCTGATTTCATGAAGGGTATCGACAGCGATGTGATCGGCAAGGGACTTTCCTCGCCCGATAACGGTGTTGATAACGTCAGGCTCATTGCCGTCAACGAGGCGATCCGTTTTACCGGGGTTGAGATGATCGGTGAGGAGCTGCGCTCGTATATGGGGGCGATGAAGTCCATTCTGTAAGGTTTTTAAATGAGTTATTGTTTGCTGAGAGCATAAGGAGAAGATTCATTCTGGTGTGAGCAACAAGATGGTTGTTTAACAATTCATGGGAGGAGTTGGAATGTCAAAACGCGAAATGAACTGGGCTGCCATTGATGCGGACCCCCGGTTTCAGGAGTTGCATCGGAAGAAGACGTCTTTTTTGTGGGGGTTAATGCTCGTCTCGACCGTTTATTATTTTATGCTGCCAATTGGCGCCGCTTATTTCCAGGATTTGTTTAAGATCAAGGTCTGGGGTGTTGTCAATGTGGGTATCTTGTTTGCGCTGTCAGAGTTTGTCGTGGCGTGGACAATTGCCTTTGTCTATTCGCGGAAAGCGAACGCCGAATTTGACACCATGGCACAGGCAATCATCGCTGATGCGCATAAACTGGGAGTTTGAAATAATGAAAATTCTGCATACTATCGCATTCTTTGCGGCGGCATTCTTGTCCAGTGGTTCGGCATTTGCTGCTGGTGGCGCTGTTGCCGACGAATTTAAATGGATGACCTTTGCGGTGTTTGGCGTCATTATTGCCATCACTATGGCCATAACCTTCTGGGCGGCGCGAACGACCCATACCACTTCTGAGTTTTACGCTGCCGGTCGTTCGGTAAGCGGTATACAGAATGGTTGGGCGATTGCCGGTGATTACCTGTCCGCTGCGTCTTTTCTGGGCATTGCCGGTTTGATTTCGCTCTATGGATTTGATGGATTTATGTATTCGGTGGGTTGGCTGGTGGCCTATATTACCGTGTTGCTGGTGATTGCTGAGCCGTGCCGGAATATCGGGAAGTACACCATGGGCGATATTCTGGCATTCCGTAACGATCCTAAGAAGACGAAGGTTGTGGCGGCGCTGTCCACCATTACTGTGTCCACCTTTTATCTGACGGCACAGATGGTTGGCGGCGGTGTCTTGATTAAAACCCTTATTGGCATTGATTATGAAATTTCGGTGATTGGCGTCGGGCTTCTGATGCTGGCCTATGTGGTGTTTGGTGGCATGAAAGCCACCACCTGGGTCCAGATTATCAAGGCCGTGCTGCTGGTCATAGCATCTCTCTTGCTGGTTTTTCTGGTGTGGTCACCTTATGGTTTCAGTCTGCCGGCGTTTCTGCAGGCCGTGATTGGTGATGACAAGGTTATAGCCCAGGTGGCCAAGCTGCTGGGTAGTGCGGCAGCCACTATGAGTAAGGAAGAATTGGGGCAGCGTTTCCTTGAACCTGGTCTTTTCCTGAAAAACCCGATTGATCAGATCTCGCTTGGTATGGCGTTGGTGCTTGGTACTGCCGGGATGCCACATATCCTGATGCGTTTTTTTACGGTCCCTTCCGCCCAAGCCGCGCGTACCTCGGTGATCTGGGCAATGGGAATTATCGGTGGTTTTTATGTATTGACCCTGTTTCTTGGCACCGGTGCCGCGATGCTGGTTGGTCCGGCCAAGATTGCCGGGATTGATCCAGGTGGCAATATGGCTGGCCCGTTGCTGGCCCAATACCTTGGTGGTGGCGCCGAATCCATGCTGGGTAATTTTTTCCTGGCCTTTGTTGCGGCAGTGGCCTTTGCCACGATTGTTGCGGTTGTAGCCGGTCTGGTGCTGGCCTCCGCTTCGGCTATGGCGCATGACATCTATGTCGGTGTCATCAAGGGCGATCATGCCTCGCAGAAGGAGCAGGTTGTTGCGGCACGCGTCTCCTCACTTATCGTCGGACTTATGGCCATTACCGTTGGTATTCTGGCCAAAGGCCAGAATGTTGCCCACCTGGTAGCGCTGGCCTTTGCCGTTGCCGCCTCGTCGAATCTGCCAGCGGTATTCTTGACGCTCTATTGGAAGAAGTGTAACACAACGGGGATTATTGCCGGCATGCTGATTGGTTCCATCGCTGCTATCGGCCTGGTGATGATCTCTCCCAACATGACCTATCCGAAGTCCGTATTGAGTGGGGCCAAGAAGGTAATGGAGGGTGAGCCTGCTGTTGAGGCCAGGGCTGCCATTCCTGGAGCGGGTTTGAAGTGTGAGTTGTTTGCTGTTTGTCAGAAGGCTGAGCCGGCTATATCTGCGCAGGCGGCCAAACCTGGCGCCCCGGAGAAGAAGGCCGGACTTCAGGCCAAGCTGGCGATTGCCACTGATGCTGCCGAGAAGGTGCAGATCGAAAAGGATATTGCCGGACTGGATAAGGTAATCACCAAGGCTGAGGGCGATCTGAATAAATTTACAGGCCAGACCACAAGTATGATGGGTCTTGAAAAACCTTTTTTCCTGTTGAAAAATCCAGGACTGCTTTCCATTCCGCTTGGTTTTCTGTGTGTAATCCTGTTTTCTCTGGTGACCCGTGATAAGCGCGCGGAAGAGATGTGGGATGAACTGTATGTGCGTCAGAATACCGGTATTAATGCTGAAGGTGCGAATGTGCATTGATCTGTGATCTTTGTTATATCTGAAGCCCCTTGGCGTGAGCCAAGGGGCTTTTTTTTGATATTTTACGAAAAGAGCGAACAGGTTGGCGCCGTCGTTCAAAAATAATCGCATATTGGAATACCGTGACCGGTGTAGGGAGCCGTAATGAAATGGCCAGAGGTGTAATTGTTATTTCGTAACGGCTTCTAAGAAGAAAAAATGGTAGCGAGAGCGCCATAAAGTTTATACTATTCTGCTTTTGTTTCTTTTTGTCTGGATAAAATGGACACTGCTTTGGGGTTGATAAAAAATGACCAGTTCGCTGTTACGACCTGAACAATGTTGTCTGCACATCATTGATCCACAAGAGAGCCTGATGGCTCAAATCCATGAGGCTGACCGGGTAGCCGCCAACATTGCCCGATTGATTGAGTGCGCTAAAATCCTGCAGGTGCCCATTCTCGCCAACACTCAGTACAAAAAGGGATTGGGGCCGTATGTGCCTGAACTCGAAGAGATGATGGAAGGGATTCCGCGCCCTGACAAAACCGAGTTTAATGCCTTGACCAATATAGAGACCCGGGCATTGGTTAATAAATTGCCGGATTCGGTGACTGCATTAATCCTGGCCGGGGTGGAGACCCATATCTGCATCTATCAGACAGCCATGGGTGCGCTCGAACGAGGACTGGTCCCTTGGGTGGTAGCGGATGCGGTCTCTTCGCGCACCAGGGCCAATCATGAACTGGGCCTTGCCCGCTTGGCGGCGGCCGGGGCCATTGTCGGCCCTGCCGAGATGATCATCTATGAACTGCTGGGCCGGGCTGGAACCTCGGAATTCAAGGCCATACTCCCTTATGTCGTGTAGCTCTTTCACCTTAACACTTTACTTCTCTTGTTTATTATGAACGGAAATACCATTCGTCAGAAATTTTTAGATTATTTCGCCAGGCATGGCCATACCGTGGTGGAAAGTTCTTCTCTTGTGCCCAAGGATGATCCAACCCTGCTCTTTACCAATGCCGGCATGGTCCAGTTCAAAACGGTCTTCATGGGTGAGGACCGGCGCGATTATGTGCGGGCCACCACCAGTCAGCGCTGCGTGCGGGCCGGCGGCAAGCATAACGATCTTGAAAATGTCGGATACACGGCGCGGCACCATACTTTTTTTGAGATGCTGGGGAATTTTTCCTTTGGAGATTATTTCAAGGAAGACGCCATCCGCTATGCCTGGGACTTTCTCATAACCGAGCTTGGCCTGCCCCCTGAGCAGCTCTGGGTCTCGGTCTATGAAGAGGATGACGAGGCCTACCTGTTGTGGGAAAAGGTTGAGGGGCTGCTGCCGGGGCGTATTGTCCGCATGGGGGAGAAGGATAACTTCTGGGCCATGGGGGATACCGGTCCCTGTGGTCC
>JANMTN010000033.1:0-3336 GCA_031390685.1 Desulfobulbaceae bacterium | reverse complement strand
CTCCAGCGACACCGAGATCCTGGCCTTCAAGGCCAGTGGCATCAGCATCTATACCATCCTGCCCCCTGTTATTCTGGTCTCCCTCGCTATTGCGCTTATCACCGCCTATTTCTCGGTAAAGCTCATCCCCACCGGCGAGATCGCCTTGAATCAGCTCATGTTTCAACTGGCAAAAGAAAAAATAGACAAGGGGATCAAGGAAAACGCCTTCACCGAGGCCTTGGGCGATGTGGTCGTCTATGTCCAGTCCATTGATCAGGACAGTGGTCAATGGCAGAACGTCTGGGTTTCCGACATGCGGGACCAGAAAATTCCGGCAATCACCATGGCTCAATCAGGTTCCATGGTGGGCGACACCCAAAAAATGCAGGTGACGATCATCCTGGAAAACGGCAGCCTCAACCGTCCTGATGGCACTTATGCCCAGACAGTTACCTTCGACCGGTACCAGATCAATATTCCCCTGCACATCCCCAGCATTATTGACGGCACAGATATCACCCGGCTCTCCATCAGCTCCATGACCATGCAGCAGTTGCAGCTGACAGCCACCAAACTTGGCAGGGCGACCAAAGAGGGCCGGGAGGCGCTGATTCACTATCATAAACGGCTGGTCCTGCCGATGGGCTGTTTTATCCTCAGTCTGCTGGGCCTTCCCCTTGGACTCCAGGCGCGAGCAGGCAAAAGCGCAATCGGCATTCCCTTGGGCCTGGGATTCTTTATCCTTTATTATATCCTGTTCACGGTTGGGAAAAATCTGGCGGAGACTTCTTTGCTCCCCGTTGGGATTGCCATGTGGACTCCCAATCTCATCTTCCTTGTTTTTGTTTTGTTTCTTTTACGCCAGACCGCCAATGAGCGGCCTTTTATACCCAAAACAATCTGCAACGGCTGTACCGCCCTGATTGCCAAACTGCTGCCCCCGATCAAGGAAAAATTACGCCTATGGATTCACCTCCCGGTTAACAAAATAATTACAGGACCGGCACTGAATATGCGTCGCTATGAACAAACACGGGAGGAGCTTCTTGGCCCTGGCCACCTGACTGCCGGGACAGTGCATGGAAATGCGAAAGACATGGTCTGTCATCTCCCGGGATGCGAGCTCTACTCCTGTCGCCACTGCACCATTGAATTCAAGAATATGGATATAGCCGTGCAGGCCGGTTTTACCCCCTGTACTGTCTGCAAGGCTATTCTGGCAAAAGAGGGAGCAGACCGCGCCGCTATAAATAAATAACATGGTCCTCTTGATGACCATAACGGAAAGAACCGCTGGCGAAACGCTGCTGACTATCGCCTTTTGCCTGTTTATCGGGGGCCCGGACTTGACACTGAAATGCAGACCATATAAGCTGAATGTAAGTTTAAGACCTGAAACTGATCGCTGACAACTCACAAGAGAATAGCTCAACACCCGCAAAGGCACTCCCATCATGAATCATAAAACCTTTCTTTCAGACCTTATCATCAGCCTGCCCGAGGTCAATGGCGCTTTTCTCTTTTCCTATCAATCAGGAATCATTGCCAGGCAGCTTGATCAGGTAACAAGCGGCTTCAACCCCTTGGCGATAGGAAAAAAAATAGCGGGCATTGAGGCGATAGCCTCTAAACAGTTGAATGATATCACCCAGATCGAGGTGAACTTTGAGACCATGATCCTCTCCGGCCGTCTGCTCCCCGATCAAAACTGGCTTTTTCTTCTGCATGCGCCCGACCTCTCCAGCGGCATGATTCGGATGGCCTTGCAGATGGCCTTGAAGAACAGCAATCAGGAAGGCGATGACACCGAGGCCAGTCAAGCTGAGCCGCATGCTGAGGACGCGGTCAAACAGGTCGACTTGGAACTCCTGATGTCCCCGGGAGCGCCTCTGGCCAGGCCTTTAAATATTCTGCAGGATGAGCTCGCTAATTTTATCGGCCCGGCGGCAGTACCTGTCTTTCAGGATATCGTGAATGCATGGTGTCAGGAATACACCCCGGCGCGGGACACCCTGAAACACCTGATCCCGCTGATAGACAAAGAGATTGATAACGCTGAGGATATCAACACTTTCCATACCAATATAAAAGACCTCTTTCCCCAGGAGTAGCATTATGGCCTCTGTCAAAGATTTTAACAGATTAGCCCAGATCAATGGCATTGCCCATTACATCCTGGTGCGAGGTGATGGCCATGTTGTCAGCCAGAACATGGAAGATGCGGCCAGTCTTGGCCCGATCATCGCCGCCGGCGGAACCAGATGCGACGCCCTTGCCGCCGACATGGGCGGGAATCGCTATATTCATCTCAGTATTGAACGGGAATCCGGCAACGATCTCCTGGTGTTCTCGCTGGGCCGTTACTACCTTGGCATCCTGAAACACGAGGAAAGTCCGCGCCAGGAAGTCATTGACAATGTGATCTATTTTCTCAAAAATCTCTCCTGATGCCGCCTGCCAAAACCTCAGGATCCGGGAAAAATCACAGGCAATATATTGATGAAACTTCCATCCGCCAGTGAAATGCGGGAACTTGACCGGTCTGCCATTGAAGCATATGGCATCCCGGGCATGGTTCTCATGGAAAATGCCGGCCTGGGCACCGTTTTGATGATGGAGAAGGAGCTGGGCCCGGCTGCCGACAGCTTTGCCCTCATCCTGATCGGTCCCGGCAATAATGGCGGCGATGGTCTGGTCATCGGACGTCACCTGCACCAGCGCGGCTGCGAGCCGGTTTTTATCTTCCTGGTCGCTCCGGAGACACTGCAAGGGGATGCCGCCGTCAATCGGCACATTGTCAAAAAACTGGCGCTGCCCCTGCATGTGCTGGACTCTGTGGCCCGCGTCCAGACCCTTCCCGCTCTTTATCAGCAGCTTATTTCGACCGGTAAATCCTGCTACGCCATCATCGATGCCCTGTTTGGCACCGGACTGACCAGAACAATTGATGGCCACATGGCAGAGCTGATCCGGCTCATCACTACCGGAGCATGGGGTGTGGGCATTCCCCGGATTGCCGTTGATATCCCCTCCGGCCTGCACGCGGATACCGGCAGGATTCAGGGCGCCTGCATCCCTGCCGATCATACCGCCACCTACGGCTGCGCCAAACCGGGACAGCTGCTCCAGGACGGCCTGGAGGTCTGCGGCACGTTGCATATTATTGATATCGGCATTCCTCCTGCGGCCCTGGCCACCCTTGCCATCAGGCAACAGGCCCTTACTGACCAGAATGCGGCCCGCTCACTGGCCAGGATAAACCGGTCAACCATGTCCCACAAGGGCAGCAACGGCCATCTTCTGGTCCTGGCCGGATCCATCGGCAAGACCGGGGCGGCCATCCTTTGCGCCAAA
>JANMTN010000007.1:0-1746 GCA_031390685.1 Desulfobulbaceae bacterium | reverse complement strand
TATCCTGACCGACCAGACCCTTCTCTGGCTGGCCGCAAAACAGATCCAGACCCTTGACGCCCTGCAACAAGGTGGGGAGTGGGATGTCCTGAGCGCTGATAACGTCTTTGAGCTCAAAAATGAGGCCGTTGCCGCTATATTCAAGCGGCTGGACAGGGATATCTGCGCCCGTTGTCAGGCCCGGATTTTTTTAGAGTGCGGGGATCTGCCACCAGTTATAAAAAATGAATCATAACATGATATCGCTGTTGTTTCTTTCAGGAAAACACAACCGGCCTGTCTGGTGATCGATACCAGGTCAAGGCATTTCCGCCAGGAACCCTTGTCGCCAGCCGCTGGCCAGTCTTCTGGGGTAGTTTTGCTCCGGTTGTTTCTCGGATCGAATCAGGGCCCGCAGTTCGGAATTATTACTTATCAGGCCGGGGTCAAGGCCAAGAACATCGCTTTTCAGGGTGATGTATTCCTGCAGTTTTTTTAATTTTTCCTGCTCCGTTTTATTCAGCCTCGCCGTCTGGAGTGAGGGCGGACAGCTTTGTTCAGGACAAGACAGACCCTTGTGAATCAGGGTAATGAGCTGCCGGCCGTACTGGTCAATGGCATGTTTTGGCAGCAGCTCGCATTGCTGCATGGCGTCAGGGGTCTGGATCTGTCTTACGGCCAGCCAGAGAAGGGTCTGGTCGGTCAGGATATGCCCGCGCGGACGGTTGCGTTGTCGTGCTTCCTGTTCACGCCAGCCTGCCAATTCCTGGAGCGAGGCCAGGGCCTGCCGGTTCAGGTTGTCAGCGCCCTTGATCTTCAGGTAACGGGTTTCATCGGCTGGCGGCTGGTAGAATCCTGGCTCGTTGTATCGCTCCAATTCTTCCTCGAGCCAGCCTGTGACTGTCGGGTTAAGAATACGGGCGAGGAGCAAGACTCGTGTGGCCCGTAAATAACGGACATCATCAAGGGCATATTCAATCTGCTTGAGATTGAGTGGGCGGCGCAGCCAGTTGGTGCGGGTCTCGGTTTTGGGCAGGTCGATGTCGAGCAGTTCCTTGATCAGATTACCGAGGGAGATCGTGGCCGATATTCCGGCAAAGCCTGCTGCCAGTCTGGAATCAAAGATTGTCTGAGGGAGAACGCCGGTGGCCTGGTACAGAATCGCAAGATCCTGAGGGGCATCATGAAATATTTTGACAACCGCCGGATCTCCGAGTAATTCTCCCAAGGGAGAAAGATCGGTCAAGGCGCAGGGATCAATGAGAAAGCATTCCTCCTTAGAGAGCGCCAGTTGGATGAGACCCAGTCGCGGGTAATAGGTGCGTTCCCAGACAAATTCGGTGTCGAGAGCAACGGCATCTGTGGCTCGTGCCCGATCGATCAGGGCCTGCAGATCTTCTTGGTTGGTGATCATTGTTGACGGTATGGCGTAACCAGTTTCAGTTTGAAGAGTTCATCTTTTATACACTATTTTATCTGTGCACAAAGACATAAAGATGAAGAAAAAACAAGAGAAATTCCAACTGGCAGCAGGTGCCCTTCCCCTCTGCCGGTTGCAACTCGGGCTGCATGGCTTGCTGTCAGGGCGGCGTTACAGGAAAAAGGCATGTTCTATTATATCTTAAAACGCATAGGGTTGATGATCCCGACCCTGTTCGGGGTGATGCTCGTCACCTTCACGGTTACCCAGTTTGTCCCCGGGGGGCCGGTGGAGAGGATGATCGCCCAGATCGAGGGTCACGGCAAGGGCGGCGGTGAGGTCGGCGC